>NZ_JFGV01000062.1:0-30202 GCF_000612035.1 Photorhabdus aegyptia
GCGGCAAGGGAGCGAATCCCCGGGAGCATAGAGAACTATGTGACCGGGGTGAGTGAGTGTAGCCAACAAAGAGGCAACTTGAAAGATGACGGGTATAAGCCCATGATTCGGACGATAACCAAGGAACCGATGCAATGCAGCAATTACAATCCATTATCGAAAGTGCATTTGAAAACCGTGCAACGCTTACTCCAGCAACAATCAACCATGAAATACGGGATGCAGTGACTCAAGTCATCAACCTGCTGGATTGTGGAAAACTTCGCGTTGCAGAGAAAATTGACGGTCAGTGGGTCACTCATCAATGGCTAAAAATGGCGGTACTGCTCTCTTTCCGTATTAATGAAAATCGGATCATCGATGGCACAGAAAGCCGTTATTTCGATAAAGTTCCGATGAAATTCTCTGGCTATGATCAGGCAAGATTTGAAAAAGAGGGCTTTCGCGTAGTTCCTCCTGCGGCAGCACGTCAAGGGGCCTTCATTGCCCGTAACTGCGTACTGATGCCTTCCTATGTCAACATCGGCGCTTATGTTGATGAAGGGACAATGGTAGATACCTGGGCGACTGTCGGCTCCTGTGCCCAAATTGGTAAAAACGTCCATTTATCCGGTGGTGTCGGCATCGGCGGTGTATTGGAACCATTGCAAGCGAACCCAACCATCATTGAAGACAACTGCTTTATTGGCGCCCGTTCTGAAATTGTAGAAGGTGTCATTGTCGAAGAGGGTTCAGTGATTTCAATGGGTGTCTATATCGGTCAAAGCACCAAAATCTATGATCGTGAAACAGGCGAAATCCATTATGGCCGCGTCCCTGCCGGTTCCGTTGTTGTCTCTGGCAACCTCCCATCAAAAGATGGTAGTTACAGCCTGTATTGTGCTGTCATTGTCAAAAAAGTGGATGCCAAAACACGAGGAAAAGTGGGCATTAATGAACTACTCAGATCGATAGATTAAACTTTAAAATAGCGGATAATAAATAAGTCCGCTATTTTTTTGCTTTTTATCATCATTACCGACCTCAGTCAGTGTTATTAATATAGGGAGTTTGAATGCGGACAACGCGCACAACCCGAAACGTACACAGAGTACGTAAGGCACTTGGCGACAATCCGAATTCAAAATGACACATAAAATAACCTACTGGGAAAAATACCCTTAAGGTGGTGCTATGTACGATAACTTAAAGAGTCTGGGGATCACATATCCCGAAGAAATTGACCGCTATAGTCTGCGTCAGGAAGCTAACAACGATATTCTGAAAATCTATTTCCGCAAGGATAAAGGTGAATTCTTTGCTAAAAGCGTGAAATTCAAATATCCACGTCAACGCAAGACGGTAACTGCAAACAATACAGAGCAAGGATACAAAGAGATCAACGAAATTAACACTAACCTGCGTTATGTGATTGAAGAGTTAGATCAAATTTGCAAACGTGACCAAGCAGAAGTCGATTTGAAACACAAAATTCTCGATGATTTGCGTCATCTTGAACACGTTGTTGCCAACAAGATTGCCGAGATTGAAGCCGATCTGGAAAAACTAACCCGTAAATAAAACGGTTCGATTAGTTACACCGCCTATATCTTATTTGGTATAAGCGGTGTATTGAGATTATTCAATTAACTCTCCCCATTGCTTGATCCAAGGCTGAGCAAAAACTTCCGGTTCAGCTTCTTCCACCGCATCCACCATCAAAACTTCACCGATTCTTATCGCCCCTTGTTCTTGTAGCAACTCATCAAAAGTGCGGCCACCACCACAAAAATTCTCGTAACTGCTATCACCCAAGGCGATCACACCATAGCGTAATTCTGGTTGATACCCCAGTTCATCTCGCAAGGCATAGTAAAGAGGCCGGATATTATCGGGCAAATCTCCTTGTCCGGTAGTTGAAGTGATAACTAAAACCATTTGATCAAGATAGGATTGCCACTGTTCCAGCTCTCCTTCTTCAAAGACTTCTACATCATGACCTTGTTGTTCAAGGATCTGCTGTGCTTCTTCTGCAACAGCAAGCGCGTTACCATAAACAGTACCAACAAAAATACCTATCTTTGCCATAATTTATTATCTCTTTTTAAAGGAATTATTTAGTTATCCTCGCTGGCAACAGCAGAAAACTCAACCCTTCCCAAATCAGGGATAATTACCTTTACCAGCTAAGCCGTCGTATCAAATCAAATATTGCCACTATTAAGTTCACTCTGTCATGTAAACAGTATCCCATCAGCACTAATGACTAATCATATATCTGTTAAGCCAATTACGAACAAACGTAGCGATCAATAACTGTGGTTATTCTACATAAAACGGTAACAGGTAATCATCAAAAACATTGTTTTCTGTGACAACCAAGATCAAGTCACAGAAGTGAAGTCATCCTAAATCAAGCTATTTAGCCAATAATAATTCAGTGTTAAAATCATTTTTTTAAACAACTTTAGTTTATGACATTGATATTAATATGAAAAATGACCATATACTTTATTTCAAGATCAACAATAGTATTATCAGATTAATAGAACGGCACAAATAAGCGCTAAATACAGGAAAACCATCACTATGTTTAACAATAGAGCTGTTGTGCTAAGTATACTATTAAGTGCCGCAAATATTACCGGCTCATCTGGCCTGATGATTTGGGTAGATACCGTGCTTAAAGATGGAGGCATGATTTTAAACGCTTATATTCCTGTTTTTTCCTATTTATTGGGGTTATCTCTGGGATGTATGACTGTATCCTTTTTTATTCGAAAAATGAATATTACTTTTTTTGAAAAAAATATTTTTTGCTTCTTCTTATTACTAGCAACCATAAACTGCATTCTCTTTGCAAAAGAAACAACACTTATTCCAGTTTGGCTGGATGCTCCACATAGAATATTATGGGGAGTAATAAGTGGATTTATTGTTATAATGGGAAGAAACATTCTTATAACCGCAGGCAATGAAAAGAAAACGAATAGTGATTTTTCTATTTTAAGCCTGGCGTTATTAAGCCTGCCATTTTTAACTCCCGTTATTTTCTCTCTTTTAGGTTTAAATTCCCATACATCAGCAGACTTTTTTGCTGCTTTTATTTACTCTATTGCTTCAATTATTTATTTCACTGACTTTAAAAATAACAATAATAAAAAACAAAAACACGATATTAAAGACTCTGTTAAAACAACCAATAAATTAGTTATTTTATTTGCCTTTTCCAGTTTAGTTATCATCAATGTTTGCTTTTTTCTATCCTTAATGATTATACCAGCAATGCGAACAAAATATTTTGAACATATTGACATGATTAAAATGTATATCATATTACTGATTATATGGTTTCCCTGTTCAATTGGCATCATGAAAATCATTAAATCTGTACTTTTAACCAAAAGAATCATGATAGGTAATATCATGCAATTATTTTCCCTCGGATTCTGTTTATTTGGCATTATGATAAATTCTGGCATACTCTATTTACTATTCACAATTATGGTATTTTTAGCTAATACTATTATGCAACCTGTTTTTTTCTCTTATTTGGGATTATATTCAAAAAACTCTCTTTATACTTTGGGTATGCAATCAGGTATTTATGTATTTATTACTATGGTCATTCTTTTTTATACTATTTACTCAGGTGTTGGCGTTGAAGAAATCATTGCTGGATTTACAATATTATTAGTTTCTTCAATAGTTATATCGATAATTTTTCTCTTTACTATTAACTCTAAAAAACAATAAAACCAGCGTAATTATTATATTAAAACACTTATGGATCAATGAAGAGACATAATAATAATGGGTATTTCACCAGAATACAAATCAGCCGCACTGACCAATAATACAGCCGTATTTCCTCTTTTAAATAGAAGAAACATTCATAATCTTCAACGAAGCTTTTGCATCATTTTAGACTACAATCAATCAGTGCCTTCAATTATATCATCTAAAAAATTTAAATATTTATATGCTTATAGAAAATATTTATTTTATATCAAATGATGAAGATGGTATAGATATCATACAATTGAAAGATATTCTATTACAAATGGTCAGTTTGGTGATCATAAAGGATAAAAAGCACCCTAAAGTGCTTTTTATACAACCATTAATGACAAACAGTAAAGATACAATAACAATACCCTATACTAGCTTGCTAATACCTTTTTATTTCTAAAATAAGTAGTTAGTAAAGCAAAGAAAGTAAAAAGCATCAGTAATATCCAACTTAAGTTATAACTACCTGTAATATCTCTTAATATCCCTATTAATGGCGCAATAACAATCACAGATACTTGATTAGCAGTCATAGCTAAACCTAAAGCAAATCCCATCCTATCCTTTGGGGCTGTGTCTGCTATATAAGCTACCCAAGGGCCATACCAACCTACTCCAAAGAAACCAAGTAAGATCATTAATGGGAATAAAAAATAATAACTATCAGTTTTAATAGAAAATAAAATAGTGATTCCAATTAAAGAGAAAAATAAGCAACATAATACTTGAAAATATCTATTTGTTTTTGTTCTATCACTCCAAGCAGCTAAGGCTATTCTTCCTAAAACCCCAGAAACAAGAGCTGAGAATAATAAAGTTGCACCTATAGATGGAGAAATTTTTAGTTCTTCATAAAAATAAGAAATTAGATAAATAACCACACTATATTGAATGGCTGTCAAACAAGCCCCAGACAACATAATATTAAACATCGCAGGCTCTTTAACCATTAACATTTTATTTCTGATAGTCGATATAATATTAATGCGCCCTATTTTCTTTGCTCCAGGATCTTTATCTTTATAAAATATAAAAAAAAGTGTAGCCCCAAAAATAGCAATGCATCCACTAGCAAAGAAAGCGAAATGCCAATTAAAACGTATTGCCAAAAATGGTAGGATTAAACTTGCTAAAGCCCCTCCTAGAGGTAATCCTGCTTGTCTAATCCCCATAGCAAAACCTAACTGGCTTTTTGGAAACCAATTAGAAACAGACTTGGCCCCACCTGGTTGCGCAGAACTATACCCAATCCCAAGAATAAATAAGAGTATGAGAATCGCATAATAGTTATCAAAAAATAGGGTAAAACATAGAGTCATTCCAACTAAGAAAACACCTATACTTACCACGTACTTTTCATTAAACCTATCAAGTAATTCTCCAGCTACTAGTAAACCAACTAATGGTGCAAGTTGAGCAGACGATACTAGTAACCCAATTTGGAATGCAGATAACGACATCTGTTGTTGCAATAGTGGAGCGATAGAACCTATCCCTTGAACAAAAAAACACGCACATGCCTGAGTTATCGTAGCTATAAATAACACTGTCCATTTATAATTTTCAATATTTTGATTTATCACGAATTAACTATCCTAGAAGATCTTTATAAAAAACCACTATATGAATATGGAAAAGTAAAGTTATCGGCTTTACTTTGTTCTGTTAAGAATAAAAATTTCTGAATTCCCTTTTGAGAGTTACTTTGGTTAATCGCTTGATAAAGGGAGTTAACGGCATCATAGGCAGGATCCACCCACTCATTAACATTTTTAAAAATATACTTTAATTCATCTTTAATATTAGGAAAGTGAGTGCACCCTAAAATCACTACATCTACATTATCAATCTCTTCTTTTGTCATTGATTTTAGTATTAAACTTTCTATTTCATTGGTTTTTAATAGTATTCCTCTTGATTTCATCTCTGAAAAGTTAACTAGCTCTGTTAAACCTAACTTTTTAAAGATGAACTTATCATAAATTAACTTTTCACATATATTATTAACATATTCACTGTTAATTGTATTAGGTGTAGCAATCAGAAGAACATTTTTTTTTGAAGAGATCTGAAAGGCTTCTAAAATAGGAGGGAGCACTTTAATACAAGGCAATTTTAGTTTTTCTATAAAATTGTTACTCAATAAAGTTGATGCTGTATTACAGGCAATAATTAAACCAATTGGCTTAAATACTTGTACTGCTTGCTCTAACAAATCTTCTATTCTTTCTAGTAGTAAAGTTCTATCCTTATTTCCATAAGGATAGAACTTATTATCAGCAATATAAACGACGTCAGTACCTAAAAAAAAATTCTCTACATATTTAGATACTGATAAACCACCAACTCCCGAATCAAAAATCAATATTCTAGGGGTATCGGTGTTTATTTTTTCTACAGAATCACCATTAGAATTGTAAAATTCTATATTTTTTTTTTCTAAAATAATCGTATCTTCAACTAACATAAAAACCTCTTACGCAATGATAGCTCGACTTTGAACAGATCCTCGCATTCCTCGAGATTTCTTTAAATCAGTTGTAAATACAACTCTTGCTAACCAACGTGCTTTTTCTCCAAAGAAAGGTTCATATGCATCCCTGGCGTGTACACATCTAAAGTTATCAACAAATATACAATCTGAAGTATTTAAAACAATTGACTCCTTATTTTTATTAAAAAAATCAATTACCTTATTGACTGCTTTTATTTCATCTAACGAATTGTTATCTAGGTTCAAAGCAGCAGCATTAATTCTTACATAAGGCTCTTCTTTTGCACCAAATAATATTGCTTGACCTTCTTCATCAACAATATTTGAAGTTGAATGAATTGGATTATGAGAAATATAAAACCTGTCCTGAAAAAGAAGTTCTTTTTCCTTGTCAGTAAGTTCAATACCGTCAATACAAGAAATTGTTGTTGGTGCTCTTTCTTCATTTCGCATACAGACAAGTCCCAAGAATTCAGCTCTTGCTGGGTGAAAGGCATCTTCTACATGAAACCCAAAATCTTTATTTGAACCACTGCTTGAATTAGGGACATTTTGTAATTCTTCGAAAGGGATAATATTATTGTATATACTACCATTTCGTTGGGAGGTAAATCCCATACCTTCTCCCAATAAAGATCCATATAGACCTAATAATATTTTTGCATCATTAATTTTATATCCATCTTCTAATTCTATTAATTTTCTCGGAGTTGGTTGAACACCATTAAGTAAAACAGGGTTATCTTTAACATGAATAGCAGCATATTTCTCATGCCGCTTAAAATGATAAAACTCTTCTCTAATACTACGAGGCAACTCTTGTGCGAAAATTGGGGCTCTTTCTAGAAAGTCATATTGATTATCTAATTTCTCATCAAAAACAATATGATCTATTAAACCTTTAATCACTTTACTTTCATTTTGATCAGGTTTAATTTCCTTAATATATGTCATCTTCCTACTCTAATATAGTTAATTTAATAAAAACCAATTTGGTTCAGGGAATTTATATTTTTTTAGTTTAAAACAAAATTTACTTTACATTTATTTACATTTTTATTATTTCAAAAATTTTATTTTATTCATAAATTTCAAAAATTTAAATTATCATTGTAGAAAAAACATCTTTTTTTCAAATCGAACAAAATATTTACGAAAATAATATTTAAATCCATTTTTTCAAAAAATCATGCATTTTTTATTTAAATACTAACGTAATATTACACTAGGAAACTTTTAATCTAAACAAGGTAGAAACAGAGTGTTTGTTTATTACTCATCGTATTAAAACCAACTATCAATACCTTATCTATATAGGCGCTATTCATGTTGGCCTGTTTTCGTTTGCCGCGAATACTGGCTTTTTTGTTGTTTCCGCACGAAACATATTCAAAGTCAGATCATATACAAGCCAGAATTTCAGCAGTATCATCAGACTGGTTCTTAAATTTACGCCTAACTCAACGCAATAATACTTTGAGCAGATCGTTTCTCTTGTAGCTTTACTAAGCCTCGGCTGACAAGGTATATCCAAGGAAGTCGAAACGGGTGTGTTCATACCCGTCCTTTTGTTTCCCGTCTTTGCACTTTGCAATAGGTAATTCTGGTTTTGTCAGGGTGAAACATTCCATCTACTACGCCAGCAACATACCTATTTACGGATACAAAACAAGACTAGGTTACTACCGTAGAGAGCTTGCTTTGCTTGTAGTACTGGCGGGGTGGAGAGAGTCAACGACGGCTTTCGCTAATTACTATCATACTCCAAATCGGGGATGATACCTTGCCAGCCAAATTGTTGTATTAAATGCTGCCATGATGCATCCCATTTTGCCGTAAACGATAATTTCTCCCCCGTAACAGGGTGATCCAACTCAAGACAACTGGCATGAAGCATCAACCGGTTGGTTTGATAATGAGCGGCAACCCCTCTGTTTTGCCGTAAATCGCCATGCGTTGTATCACCAATAATGGGGTGACGAATATGTGCCATATGGCGTCTTAATTGATGTTTTCGGCCTGTTTTCGGTGTCAATTCCAACAAACTAAAACGTGATGTAGGATAACGACCTATTTCTACCGGACACTCCACCGTTGCCAGTGGCCGGTAATAAGTCACACTGGGTTGAGCTTCTTTATCGCCATCTGCAAATTTATCTGCGATCTTATCCAGCTCCTCAACCAGAGCGTAATCAATAATAGCTGATTCCAACACATAACCGCGCACGACGGCATGATAAGTTTTTTGTAACTGATGATGTTCAAACTGTGGGGAAAGCTGACGGGCAACATCACTGGAAAGCGCCATCAGCAATACACCTGACGTTGGTCTATCCAGACGGTGCACCGGGAAAACATGCTGGCCAATCTGATCACGCAATGTCTGCATAACAAAGAGAGTTTCGTGACGCGCCAACCAACTACGATGAACTAACCACCCCGCTGGCTTGTTAACTGCCACAATATGATCATCCTGATATAATACTTCCAACATATCAGACGTTATCCTGCATAAATAAGCGATCCAACGCACGAAGATGTTCAAGCAGTTGCTGATAACGTCCGGTAGTATCTTCTTTATAAGATTCCTCAAAGTAAGGCACGATAGCAAATGCCGTAGGCAACGCTAATCCCTGCTCCAACAATGCATACATCCTCGGAATTAATACCCACTGTAACCACTCTTCAGCTAACATTGTATCAATGGAAAATGGCTCAATACTTTCAAAAGCTTCTGATTTAGGCGGATGGCTCTGCCACAGGCCAATTTCCCTCATGGCTTCTTCAATTAACTGTAATTTATACAGAATTTGTTTTGTGGTACTCATATTTTCAGCCTGACTCAGTTTTTACTCAAAACAACCAAGTTCGCAAGAATACCATCGATACCCCTTAAGCTGAAAATTTACTTGCCCCACCAAATAAGAGAAGGGAGCGAACAAGCGCTCCCCTTAAGTTGATTTTATAGCAGTCCCGCTAATAATAAGATGCTCCCTGCTCACTCCTTGACAAACTTGTCCTTAGTTTGGCTATCCCTACCCATCATTTTATTTATATTGCATACGATCCTGTTATGCATTGGTGTCATCCTGACCATCATCACTTATCTGTCCTTGAGAAATTGTGCGCAATGATTCCTTTCCTGCTGAGGACAGCATGAATTAATTCGTTCGATGAAACAAGCTACACATAATGAAACCAGTAAGTGAAGATAGTGAATAAAATCTGTGACTATTTATAGCCTATTGAAATAAAATGGAAATAATAAACTAATGTGAAGCTCACAAAAGTAAACAATGATATCTCTTACATGAAGTGTAAGAGATATCTCACAAATACAACGTTAAAAATCCAACCCTAGCGAATAAAGACGGGTTCAACTGCGCCAAGAAACCCAATTAAGTCGGTAAATAACCGCGTTCGTTTATGACTACCAAATTGTTCCAAAATCACTTCACCGCTCAAATTACACAGAGAAATGATCCCCATATCATCTGACTCCATCGTCGCAATAAATGCCGTTGGCGACAGTTTCAGCCGCTTCTGCGTCACCAAATGTCCTATCAGATTTTCCTGTAAACGGATAAAGTCATCTTCACTCCAAACCTGAATCAAACTAAGCCGCTGACCTTCAAACGTTACCGTCATATCACCAGCTAATTGTGATGTATAAAAATCATGAATTGCCGGTTGTAATTGAATATCCAGTGCAACTTCGACGCTATTCAGCTTATCCTCCAAAGGAAAAGGCTGTGGAAGCCAATAAACCATGTTGTCACCAGTCTGGACAATACAAGGTGATGGTACACCATAAAGTTCACGGCTGGCAGGAGGGGCTTCGGTTTCCTTTTGCCACAAATCAACATAACAACGGGTAAAATTAGACAACGCTTCTGTAACATTAAAAATCATATTATTTTCAACCGGTAACTGTTAGGGTGTACTTAATAATTTTATACTAAACCAAAGATAATGAACTGAGCGAATAAATAAAATTCAGACAAACGCCCTAACTTGCTAAACTTAAGCAATCACTAATATCAGATTTTGAGGAATAACATGTCGTTATATCGGGATCACCAAGCTCTTGAGCAACTTACTCTGGGTAAAACCACTTTATATCGTGACCAATATGATGCCAACTTATTGCAAGCTGTACCCCGCAATATGAACCGTGAACCGCTGGAAATTTTCCCTGATAATTTGCCGTTTCATGGCGCTGATATCTGGACGCTATATGAGCTGTCATGGCTGAATAGCCGTGGTTTGCCACAAGTTGCTGTCGGGCGTGTTAGTTTAAATGCAACAAGTAAAAATCTGATTGAATCTAAAAGTTTTAAGCTCTATCTGAACAGTTTTAACCAAACTCGCTTTGAAAACTGGCAAGTCGTTGAAGAAACACTACAGCGCGATCTGGCTGCTTGTGCTGAAGGCAAGGTGGAAGTGACTCTTCATCATTTAGATCATTTCAATAATCAGCCAATCTCCGCTTTTACAGGTGAATGTATTGACGATCAGGATATTGAAGTGACTGAATATGATTTCAATCGTCATTATCTGCAAGATGCAGCACAAGGCCCGTCGATAGAAGAAGTTTTGGTTAGCCATCTGCTGAAATCTAATTGCCTGATCACCCATCAACCTGACTGGGGATCTGTCCAGATTCACTACAAAGGGGCAAAAATCAATCGGGAAGCATTGTTACGCTACCTAATATCATTCCGGCATCACAATGAGTTTCACGAGCAATGTGTCGAACGTATCTTCAACGATTTACAACAGTTATGTGCACCAGAAAAGCTTTCAGTCTACGCTCGTTATACCCGTCGTGGCGGATTAGATATCAACCCGTGGCGCACAAATAGTGCAA
The DNA here is from genome assembly GCF_000612035.1 of Photorhabdus aegyptia. Taxonomy (NCBI): domain Bacteria; kingdom Pseudomonadati; phylum Pseudomonadota; class Gammaproteobacteria; order Enterobacterales; family Morganellaceae; genus Photorhabdus; species Photorhabdus aegyptia. The sequence goes on from NZ_JFGV01000062.1 coordinate 11,136, forward strand.
GCTTTATTCCAGCTATAGGCAGACTGGCACGTCAATAGATCTGCTTTAAATCTGTTTTCCTAAGCGCAATTTCTGAAAAATAAGCTGAAATAGGGCATGTAATACATTCAGTTTAGTGATATTGATATGTAATCCATACACGGTATACAAGGAGTCATTCTTGATCACACATATCAACCCACTCGGCTCGATGGATTTATTATCTCAACTTGAAGTAGATATGCTAAAGAGTACCGCAAAAAGTGATCTGTATCGCCTGTTCCGTAATTGCTCACTGGCCGTACTCAATTCAGGTAGCCAAACCGATAATAGTAAAGAGCTGCTCTCTAAATACAACGATTTTGAGATTAACGTACTGCGCCGTGAGCGTGGAGTAAAACTGGAACTGGTGGATCCCCCAGAAGACGCATTCGTTGATGGAAAAATTATTCATTCACTACAATCTAACCTGTTCGCAGTGCTGCGGGATATTTTGTTTGTCCATACACAGATTACCGATCCAGGACAACAGAATTATTCCGACTCAGAGAATAGCGCGCACATCACCAACAGAATATTCTCTATTCTGCGCCACGCCAGAGCGCTGCATACCGATGACGATCTCAACATGATCGTCTGTTGGGGAGGCCACTCAATTAGTAAGCAAGAGTATCAATATGGCCGTAAAGTCGGTAATCAGCTTGGGTTACGTGGACTGAATATCTGTACTGGCTGTGGCCCCGGCGCAATGGAAGCACCGATGAAAGGCGCGGCTGTCGGCCATGCCCAACAGAATTATAAAAATAGCCGTTTTATTGGTATCACCGAACCCTCAATCATTGCGGCGGAACCCCCAAATCCATTGGTGAATGAGCTGATTATCATGCCAGACATAGAAAAGCGTCTGGAAGCTTTTGTTCGTATTGCTCATGGTATCGTTATTTTCCCTGGTGGCGTCGGTACAGCGGAAGAATTACTTTATTTGCTAGGCATTCTGATGAACCCGGAAAATCAGGAGCAAGTCCTGCCATTAATTCTTACCGGACCAAAGGAGAGTGAGGACTATTTCCAGGTTCTGGACGAATTTATTGTTCATACCTTGGGCGAAGATATACGACGCTACTATCACATCATCATTGATAATGCGCCCGAAGTTGCCAGAATAATGAAAGAAGCGATGCCATTAGTGAGAGATAGCCGCCACAGTACCGGTGATGCATATAGTTTTAATTGGTCAATGAAGATCAATTATGATTTGCAACAGCCGTTTGAACCATCCCATGAAAACATGGCTGACCTTAATCTCCATTCTGATCAACCATCTGAAAAACTGGCAGCGTCACTGCGCCGGGCTTTTTCCGGGATTGTTGCCGGTAATGTGAAAGAGGTGGGTATTCAAGCGATTGAAAAACAGGGTCCATTCAAAATCCACGGGGATGTTAAAATAATGCGCCATATGGATAAGCTACTGAAAGACTTTGTGGAACAGCATCGAATGAAACTACCGGGAGGCACTGCCTACGAGCCTTGCTACGAAATTATTAAATAAAGTTACCTGAAAAAATATTCGCGCTCCACGGATGGAGCATTGTGCCATTTAAAGTGATTCCATATGATACACCTTCTTATTGTTGATGCTCTTAACCTTATCCGACGCATTCATGCTGTGCAGGGCAGTCCATGCATTCCTGCCTGTGAACATGCGCTAAGGCAGCTTATCCAACATACTCATCCCACACATGCCGTCGCAGTATTCGATGAAGAGAATCGCAGTCACAGTTGGCGTCATCAGATATTACCTGACTACAAAGCCGGCCGTTCTCCCATGCCTGACAATCTGCAACAAGAAATGCCACAAATTAGAGCATCATTTGAGCAACAAGGGGTCGCCTGCTGGCATGCCGAGGGACATGAAGCTGACGATCTGGCAGCGACACTGGCGGTAAAAGTGACTTCTGCTGGTCACAACGTGACTATTGTTTCTACCGATAAAGGGTATTGCCAGCTACTTTCACCCAATATCCGTATCCGTGACTACTTTCAAAAACGCTGGTTGGATATGCCATTTGTTCAGCAAGAGTTTGGCGTTTTACCAGAACAACTACCTGATTATTGGGGTCTGGCTGGGATAAGCAGCAGTAAAATTCCGGGGATTCAGGGGATCGGGCCGAAAACCGCCGCCACTTTACTGCAACAGGCCGGTACACTGGATAATCTGTTCCAGAACCTCGACCAACAACCCGATAAATGGCGCAATAAACTAGAATCCAATAAAGAAATGGCGTTTATCAGCCGGGAAGTTGCATCATTACGTACCGATCTGGCTTTAAATGGTAATCTGCAACAACTCCGGCTGACAACATTAACCTAACGAACATACTTCAACCTAACGAACATACTTCAACCTAACGAAAATACTTAGCTATCTTATCCAGATGTTCGCCTTTTAATTCTCCGGCCTCATTAAGCAGGCCGATCCAGGATTTAATATAATTATATTTTGCTTGTGAGAGATCACGTCGAGCGGTATATAACTGCTGTTCAGCATTCAAGACATCCACATTAACCCGCTGTCCAAGCGCAACACTTTTACTGGTCGCGTCTACCTGCAAGCTAGCTGATTCAACCGCCATCTCATAAGCACTAATCCGTTTTTCACTATTTAAGTACTGATTATAATTGCGACGTAATGCATTGAGGATTTCTCCGGCCTGTGCATCAAGATCATATTTAGTCCTGCCATAGTTGGCCGCCGCCTGACGTACAGAAGCAGACGTCGCGCCACCATTATAGATATTCATGCTCATCCGCAAGCCAATGGTATCGGTTCGATATTTTTGATCTATGGTATTATCGCTACTGGATTCGTTTTCAGAATGGGAAGCGTAGAACTCCAGCTTAGGTAAATAGCCTGCCCGGTTACGCTGCACTTCATGGTACGCAGCTTGCACTTCCTGACGAGAAGCAGCCAAAACCGGGTTGTTAGCCAATGCCAATTTTTCCCACTCCTCATAACGCTCAGGCAACAACCTCAATATCTGAAAACGCTTTTTATCTGATAGCCGTTGAACAGGCAAATCAATAGGGAGAGGAACGCCCACAATGAGCTGTAAACTTCGGATTGCCGCATCCAAATCGTCTTTGGCGGCTATCTCATCGGCAATCGCCTGACTGTAACGGGATTGCGTTTCCACCACATCAGTACGTGTCCCTTCACCAGAAGTAAACAATTTCTTATTCAGTTCCAGCTGCTTTTCATAAGCCATTTTCTGGCTTATCACTAAATCGATTTGATCCTGTGCATAAGCCACATCTACGTAAGCATTCACGACCCGAACAGCTAGTTGCTGAAAATCTGCCCGAAAACGCTCATTGCTCATCAAAGTGTGAGCCTGGCTGGCTTTATAACGAGCCCATATCTCAAAATCGATCAATGGCTGTGTCAACACAATAGCCGCGTTATAACTGTTATATTGGCGATCCCGGCTGCTAGTTGTTTTCCTGCCCCAGAAGTCATAGCCAACAGACTCCATATGTTGCCAATTCCGTGGTGAATTCTGATAAGACATCATTACCTTAGGGAACAGTTCTGCCCTGCCGAGCTTTTCATACTCTTCACCACCTTCCCGCTCTTTCACGGCAGCGAGAAAAGTGGGATCATTTTCTAACGCCAGCGCATAGGCTTCAGTCAAACTCAATGCCCATGTAGGAAAAGAGAACAAACTGACGCTAAAAAGAACCAGCAAACCAATGGATAAAGAAGCATTATTCAATTTCATAATCACTCCTCTATCAACGATGTTGAAGCCCGATCCCACAATGGCTTAAACAGATAACTTAACAGAGAGCGGGAACCCGTTTTGACAAACACCTCAACCGGCATCCCTGGCCTGATATCCAACCCTTTTAATTTTTCCATTCCCTCAGGAGAGACAACCACTTTCATCTGATAATAAGGTTGACTGGTTACTGGATCGACCAACCTATCCGCGGAAACCATCGCGACTTTACCTTCAACCTTTGGCGTACGATTCTGGTTAAAAGCGGTGAACATCAGGTCCACATCAAACCCTTTACTAATCTTATCCGCCAAATTAACCGCCACACGAGCGTCCACTTCAAGCGCCACTTGGGTCGGCAGAATTTCCATCAGTTTTTCGCCGGGGGCAACAACCCCACCTTGGGTAAAAACATTCAACCCCACAACAGTACCGTCAACCGGAGCGACAATTGAGGTATGAGTCAGTTCAAACTGTGCGGTATCCAACTTATTTCTATATTCACTGGCGGAAACCTGCACCTCCGCTAATTGCGTGCGCACTTCCCGCTGATAGTCTGCTTTGCGCTGAATAATACGCTGTTGTGTTTCCTGTAACTGTTTTTCAAGCTGACCCGCTCGTCCTGCCATTTCCGCCGTGCTGCTGTTTAGTTCAGCCTGTTCACGCAGAAGTTCCAGATAACGATTACGCGGAAAATAGCCCTCATCCGCTAAAGATTTTAGATTTGTTATCTGCTCCTTAAGCGCCCCCTGCTGCATGCGCTTACTGAGAAGGGAAGATTTCAGCCCTTTAATTTGAAAATTTATTCCTTCGACGGACTGCTCAAGCCCTTCCAGGTCGCTTCTCAATACTTCACGGCGTGATTTAAAAAGTTGTTTTTGCAGTTCGGTTATCTCATTCACCCGCGGTTCAGATTGTAATTGCTGTAATATGTCGGGGAAAATTAACACTTCATCACCATGCTGCTCGGCTAATAAACGGGCTTCCGTTGCCAACGTGGTATACAGTTGATCCTGAATCGCATCGACCTGAGCCTTTGCCTGTACCTGACTAAGCTGGACGAGTGTCTGACCCGCTTTTATTGTTTCTCCCTCAACAACCTTAATCTGGCTGATAATACCGCTTGCCGGGGCCTGAACTGTTTTACGATTACCATCCACAACCACCACCCCCGAAGACGCCACCCCTTTATCCAACGGCGCTAATGCTGCCCAAATGAGAAATCCCAAGATCCCCACACCAATCACTAACCATCCTAGTCGTAAAAAATGCCTTTCTTCCAAAGGCAATAATCCTTTTTCATCTCTTACCGGCGTAATCTGATCAGACATATCCACTCCCGGACAGAAATCTCCGTCTCAGCTATTTGATATTATTATAATTAAATGCACATTTACCTATGATGCCTGCGCGACTGCTTTGGCCGCAGAACGTTCCTGACTGTTATTTCTTTGCGATAAAGCGGCCATCACCTGCTGAGATGGACCGAACATCTTCATTTTCCCCTGAACCAGTAACAGTATTTTGTTTGTCTGTGATAGCAATGAGGTGCGGTGAGTAATGACAATCACCGTTTTTCCTTGCGCTTTAAGCTGAGAAATCGCCTCATTCAATGCTCTTTCTCCCGCCTCATCCAGGCTGGAATTAGGTTCATCCAACACCACCAATGACGGCTCATCATATAGTGCGCGAGCAAGGCCAATTCGCTGTTTCTGGCCCCCGGATAATCCAACGCCTCCAGCGCCAATCACGGTGTCATAACCTTTATCAAGTTCTAATATCAGCTCATGAACGCCCGCTTTCCTTGCCGCTTGCACCACCTTCTCTGGCTCCACTTCATTAAAACGAGCAATATTTTCAGCGATAGTGCCGCCAAATAGCTCAATATCTTGCGGTAAATAGCCGATTGAGGAGCCCAATTCATCTTTGTTCCACTGATAAATATCTGCATTATCCAGACGAACGACGCCTTCTTGTGCGGGCCATATCCCCACCAGCAACCGGGCAAGAGTCGATTTGCCAGACGCACTGGGGCCAATTAATCCCATCACATCACCGGCATCCAACGAAAAGCTAACATCCTCTAACACAACCTTACTGTTTCTTCCCGGAGGCGCTGCGGAAACTTTATCCACGGACAAATTGCCTTTTGGCGCGGGCAATGACATGCCCGGTTTGCGTTCCGGTTGTTGTTCCAACAAGTTGGTTAACCGTTGCCATGACAAACGAGCGCCGCTCCAGCCTTTCCAGGCTTGGATCAGTTGTTCAATCGGCGAAAGCGCGCGTCCCATCAAAATTGAAGCCGCAATCATCATGCCCGGCGTAATATGCCCACCAATCGCTAACCAGCCCCCTAATCCGAGGATCAATGACTGCAAGGCCAAACGCACTGTTTTAGTGACTGAATTAATCACCGAAGCCCGCTCACTGGCAATGCGCTGGAAATCCAAGAAACGCTCATGTAACCCAAACCATCTCCGACGTAGTACCGGTAACATACCTAACGCCTCTATGACTTCGGCATTACGTAAATTGGTGCTGGCAAGACTCGCTGAACGTAGAGAAAGTTTACTGGCTTCGGATAACGGCTGACTTGATAACCACTGATTCAACACAGCCAAGGCAATCAATACCAGCGCACCGCCCAGTGATAACAGACCAAGCCAAGGGTTAAAAAGGAAAATGACCAGCAGATAGATTGGAAACCAAGGGGCATCAAAGAAGGCAAACAAGGCGTTACCCGTCAGAAACTGGCGGATATTTGCCAAGTCATTAAGCATCTGACCGGCATCAGTAGTGCCATTTTTCAGATTTGATTCATAAGATGCGGTATAAACCCGGTTATTCAGCTTCATATCAAGCTGACTACCAATGCGGATGACAATCATGCTACGGATATATTCCAGCATTCCCATCATGGCAAACATGCCGAGGGTAATCAGAGTTAACATCAGCAAAGTGATTTCATTGCCCGTCGGCAATACTCTGTCATAAACCTGCAACATATAAACAGACGGAACTAACATCAGCAGGTTAATAAAGGCAGTGAACAACCCGATAGCCCAAAATACCCGGCTACGAGCACGAATGACATCAGTAATTTCATCCTTCGGGAGCAGTAATTTCACACTATTTCCTTATTTTTATTTTTTTAAAAATATAACTATCTGATGTTAATGTTTTCCTTTTTATTCATTTTTCTTATTAGTCTTATTGGGCTTCATCATTAATTCCCGGCCATCGGCAAAACGGGCAAACCAACCATCCGGCTCATTAGCAAAGAAAGCCAAACCACTACCCTGTTCATCAGTAATTGTGAGGCCATCTGGCGTAGGCCGCCAACCGGCAGGCACTTCGCCAAACATATACGCCAAACAATCGTTATCACCATTAAGTGACCAAATTGATCCCTCCGGTAAGGGTTGGTCAGTCAATGACACATCACATTGTTGATGTTTGTCCGACAGTTGCCATACGCCTTTCAATTCACTGGCGTGTGGGAGAACAAGACTACTTGCCATACTTCCTCCGATAATGCTGAATGCAAGAGCAACAAAGAATGCAAATTTCAGATACCAAGCTGCAAAAACCATGCCGCCTCCAAACAAATAACCGCATCCAAAATCAGATGCGGTTGTGTTGTTGTGTTATGAAAGAATGAAATCAGACTCTAAGATTGGCTCTCCGACAATCTTCACCCAAAAATCATCGTAGGAAAATTCACCGCCCAAATTAATGGCAAAATCATTCACCTTATCAACCGTGTTATAACGAAGCACCGCTTCTCCGACTTCCCCCGTGAATTCCCTTACAAATTTAACGCCCCCCTTCCCGGCTTCACCCAGATCGAACAGTGACACATCGATCTTGTCTTTACCGGAAACAAAGTCATGGATCCAATCACGCTCAAGAGGAGGTGATTCCTTGGCGCTCAGGTAGACAAATGTATCGTTGCCCTCCCCGCCCCAGAGATTATCTGCGCCTAAGCCACCGTAAATGATGTCATCACCCGCTCCACCTTTCAGAGTATTGGCGGCATCATTCCCGATCAAAACATCATTACCACTGCCGCCAATCGCATTTTCAATCGTGACGCCACGGGCAATAGAGACGTTACCTTTCAGTCCACCGACATCAGAGAAAGAGGCTTCATTCAGATTGATGCGTTGATCCTGAGTAAAACCAGAGAAATCAAACGTATCATTGCCACCTGTATCCCAAGCGGTGAACAACAGCTTGCTGTTCTCATCTTTTGCGGTATAGAAGTCACGATCTGTGTTGGAATTAAAGCCATATACTGTGTCATCAGCACGAATGGTATTATTCGCGCCATATACCGCCTGAATGGCAGAAATATCGTTAAGTAATGGCGCAGAAGAATAAATACCTTTAAAGTCCTGACCCGTATTTTTCTCACTGAAATAACTCATGACGGTATAAGCACGGCTATCTTCAAAATAAGTAGCGCTGTTCTTATAAGTTGGGCTTACCTCATCAGACGCATTATAATCAGCCGGATGTTGTAACCCCAGAGTATGGCCAATTTCATGAGTAAACGTTTGACGGCCATAGCCATTCACATCAATATCGTTGTTTGAGAAAGTACGGCTTTTGGCGTTATACCAAGTCCCTAACTGCGTCTTCTCTGGCCTTGGCAGATAAGCAAATGCATAACTCCCCGTCAAACTAACATCAAAGAACCCAAAAGTGATATTTGCCTCTTTGGCATCAGTGGTTTCAACGAAATTGATATTAGCCACATCAGCCCAAGATTGTATTGACAGTTTCGCCGCAGCTTTTTGTTCTTCATTAAATGCTGAAAATTCAGAAATATGCCACGGCATATCATCCGGCTTACTCTCCAGAAAAGTATACTTTAATTGGAAAGCTTTAGATTTATCGTCGTCCTGATGCCCCCAACGATAATCACCCCGGATTAATTCTTTAGCAGCATCTTTACTGGGCTCATGTTCAACAACAATATTAGAATCTTTACCTGGTATATAAGCCTGTAACCATTTCAGCAACTCATTTGCCTTCTCTGAACCGCTAACGTCTTTGTCTTCCGAGTATGAAATTTTCTTCTTTAAAGACATATATTTCTCCATAAATTCAGGACTTAGATATAAAAATCTTTTTATTTTATTAAATACAAGTCAATAAAACCTGAAAACCACAGACCGACCCTGGTCATACAAATTAACAACTAAAATCCCTTTCACATAAACGTAACATTAAAGTTAATTATGTAAAAAGCAATTAACATATTTTTTTAATATAAACGTGATAAAAATAACATAAAACAAATAAGCGATTGTTTTATATAACATAACTATTTAAGGCGAAAAAAATACCGCTAATTTCCTGGCGGTATTTTCTTACGAATTAATTATCTATTTATTTAACTATCTATGAAGTAAACTTTAAAAAATTTATAGCATTATTACTGATAATTTTAATCAGCAATTATCCCAAGCCGTTATATGAATAGGCAAAATCAGAATAATCTACCACCTTCGACTGAAATATTGAACGATATGACATATATGGAAAGACTCTAAACCAGTAAACACCTATATATTATTAAACAAATTAATAGCAACTTAATTAAATCAATAAAAAACATATATCACAGAGCAGTTAATATTTACTTTATTCTAAAGCACTTTTCCCAATATAATTAAATTATATTCGTAATTTTTCAACATCCAATAATATTATCAACAAAGCTAATTAATTAAAAAATACATTAAATCTAAAACGTAAATTTAATATCAAAATTAGATTACACACTTAAAACTTTAATTAAAAGACAATCTCTTTCATTATTTTTCATTTTATAAAATTATTTCGTTAAATTATCTAACATTAAATCACAATTTAATTAGACGATTATAATAATATGTTAATTTTGCTATTTACCTTAAGTCAAGTAAAAAAATCAACAATTTTAAGACATAAATCATACAATGTTCATTATCACATTAAATCATAACCACCTCATAATAGCGTATTATATGATACTTTCTTAACTGAAAAAATGAATTAAATCCTTCTAATACACTCACTTTAAGCCACACAGTAATGAGAGATAAAATGCAACAATGTCATTTAATATTGAAAAAAAACGCCTCAGAATATAACTGAGGCGTTTTAGGAATTCTTATTTTATTGGTTTATTCTAAATATAGTGATGAACAACCGTGAATTAGTAATCATTCCGGCTAGCTGCATAAGCAGACCAAATACGACGGACATGAACCGTTATTTCTTCCCTGTCATGATAAAGGTGTTTTGCCTGAATTTGTGCATTTACACCACCCTCTTTTAATTGCAAGTTCATTTTCTGCAAATTATGAGCAACTTCTTCATAACGCTTTTTCATCGGTAATTTAAGATTAAAAATGGCTTCCCGGCACCAGCCATTAACCAACCAATCTGCCATTAACTGCGTCACTTTTGCCGGTTTTTCCACCATGTCGCATACCAGCCAATAAATGTTTTTTGTCGAAGGTTCAAACTTAAAACCATCAACTTTGTGATGTTTAACTTGCCCCGTATCCATCAAACTTTCCGACATTGGGCCATTATCTACCGCATGCACCATCATACTCCGTTTCACCAGTTGGTAAGTCCAACCACCCGGACACGCACCTAAATCAACCGCATATAAACCGCTAGCTAATCGCTCTTCCCATTCGTCATATGGGATAAAAACATGAAACGCTTCTTCCAGTTTTAATGTTGAACGACTTGGCGCATCCGAAGGAAACTTCAACCGGGGAATGCCCATATAAAATGGCGAGTTATTGTTACTGTAAGAATAACCAACATAACAGCAACCCGGAGCAATAAAGAAAACGTGTATTACCGGGCGGTTAACATTTTCCCGAATCAGCAAGATCTTTTCCTGCCGCATAGCACTACGCAACGGAACAGTAAATTTTCGGCAGAATTTTAATAACTCTTTACTTTCATTAGTATCAGGCACCTCAACCCGTAACTCGCCTGCACGCTCAATGACACCATGCAGCATACCAATAATCGGACTTATCCGATCTTCAGGAGGCAAATCTCGCAATAATTCACCCACAACCAGCATCTGGCGGGCAAAAATCAGCTCGCGAAATGGGATCTCACGAATCAGCCGATCAGCATCTTCATGTTGATAACACTCAAACAGGACATAGCCACTGTTATCTTTCACCCGGGCAAAACCGTAAATCTCTTTTTGCCCCGCTTTATCAGTGATTTCTGCTGCACACTCTTTTTCAAAACCAGGGCGGCAATATAAAGCAATTTTATTCATGGCGAAGCGCCGATTTCCTTAGACGCAAAGCGCCAATTAATACTAAAAACCAGCCGATAAGAAAGCTGAACCCTCCAACTGGCGTAATATAAGTGAAAAATTTAACCTGCAATAAAGCCATACAATAGAGACTGCCGCTAAACAACAAAATACCTACTGCAAAAAAGACGCCGCTCCAGTAAAACCAGAGCACAACTTTACGCATTAGCATGGCAGACATCGCCATCATTGCCAGAGTGTGAATCCCCTGATATTGCAGACCGAGATCAATCCAACTTATCTGATATTTTTCCATCATCGGAGATAATAAATGTGACCCTACAGCCCCAAACGCCACGTAGAAAAAACCACTGAAACCAGCAAAGATAAGCATTAAGCGACTATTCACTGTTATCTTCCTTTTTCATATTCTATCTGAGAGCTCTTACAGCCCGAATGCCTTATTCCGTTCTTACTCATTGGTAATAAAGCCCAATTTCTCCTGCTCACTGGCTGCCTGTGCCAAAACCCATTGTCTGAATGCGGCAATTTTCCCCAATTCAGCCTGACTGTCATGACAAACAAGGTAAAATGCATTCTTACTCACTAACACATCATTAAATGGGCAAACCAAGCGCCCCGCATCAATTTCAGTCCGAGCCATGACATTATTTGCCAGTGCAATACCCTGCCCGTGAACAGCGGCTTGGATCACCATTGCACTGTGGCTAAATATTGGTCCTTGCTGAACATTTATCTGCTGCTGCATATCAAGCTGGCGCACATACGCTTGCCAATCACGACGAGAAGAATCGTGTAACAGCATATGACGCGCCAAATCTGCGGGGGTTTTCAAAGGATTTTCTCCGGTCAGTAACGAAGGAGAACAAACGGGAAGCAAATATTCTGCGTAAAGGCGATCAGTACGTAACCCCGGCCAATTTCCACGACCATAAAATATGGCAACATCAACATCATCAGCAAGCTTATCTTCTTCTCTGTCTACCGCCTGTATTCTGACATCAATGCCCGGATACGCTAAATTAAAACTGGACAGCCTTGGAACCAGCCACTGGATAGCAAAGCTAGGTGAGAGGCTAACCGTCAAAGCTCCTTTGGCACTTCTGGCTTGAAGTTTACGTGTTGCTTCATTTATCGCCGTGAATATCTCTTTAATGTCCAAATAGTAGCTTTGACCTTCTTCAGTCAACAATAGTGAGCGATTGCGACGACGAAACAACTTCAACCCAAGAAAATCCTCCAGACTTTTCATCTGGTGGCTAACTGCGGCCTGCGTCACAAATAATTCTTCTGCCGCCTTAGTAAAACTTAAATGGCGCGCTGCGGCGTCAAAAACCCGCAACGCATTAAGTGGTGGTAAACGTTTGGACATGTGAGCCCTTATGTAATGTTAGCGATACCGGTAACTCTTTATATTTAGTTATTAGTTTTTGTAATCCGAATCATTATAAATTGTCCATTGAGGATACTCCAGTAAATCCCTATAGTGGCGCCACTTCCTAAGCCGGAACGAAAAGTGAATCAGCTTAACGCTATGAAACTTTTGGCTTTGTGGTTGTGATGTTGTGTTTGCAAGTTGTCTGGGAAACCAGACCCTGTAGCTTAAGCTACTGTTTTTTTTCACTTCCTGTACATTTACCCTGTCTGTCCATAGTGATTTTTTAATGCACCGCAGTTGCGGTGCTTTTTTTTGGCATAAAGACTCGAACATGGCAATATTATTCAATGTAATAACCTATACCCTATGGATTTCAAGATGCATCGCGGCGGCAAGGGAGCGAATCCCCGGGAGCATAGAGAACTATGTGACCGGGGTGAGTGAGTGCAGCCAACAAAGAGGCAACTTGAAAGATGACAGGTATATCCATTTTCAGCCAGAAACAAATGGTTAAGCACCATAACCACCAAAACAAAATTAATACATCTATGAAAAAGTTCGAACCAGAACAGTTCCGCCAGCAATTTCCAGCGCTACAATTTTCTACACAAGAACGGACAGTATTTCTGGATAGTGCCGCCACCGCACTCAAACCACAAGCCATGATAAAGGCAACACAAAATTATTATCAAAACAGTAGCGCTACCGTACATCGTAGTCAGCACCAAGCAGCGCTGGAAATCACATCCCGCTATGAACAGGCCCGGCAGCAGGTTGCTGAACTCATCAACGCGCCACAAGCTGAAAATATTATCTGGACAAAAGGAACAACGGAATCCCTCAATCTGGTTGCTCAAAGTTATTTCCGTACTCATCTCCAGCCTGGTGACGAAATTATAGTGAGTGAACAGGAACACCATTCCAACCTGATCCCCTGGTTAATGTTGGCAGAACAAACCGGCGCCAGAGTTATTAAATGGCCTCTAGGCAATGGTAAATTGCCTGATATCAACATTCTGCCTGAACTGATAAACAAACATAGTCGACTGATAGCAATCAGCCAAATATCCAACGTGACTGGCGGAACAGTTGATCTCGCTGCAATAACAGAAATAGCACACCAACACGGTTGTCTGGTCGTTGTCGATGGCGCACAAGGCGTTGTTCACAATCCCATTGATGTCCAACAATTAGATATCGATTTCTACGCATTCTCCGCTCACAAACTCTATAGCGCGAGCGGCGTTGGTGTACTTTATGGTAAAAGTGAATTACTCAATGCCATGTCTCCCTGGCAAGGCGGCGGAAAAATGCTCTCCCACACTTCATTCAGCAATTTTATACCAGAAGCGGTACCTTTCCGGTTTGAAGCAGGCACACCGAATGTTGCTGGTATTATTGGTTTTTCTGCCACGCTGGAATGGTTGAAAGATATTGATATTGCCAAAGCCGAAACCCATGCGGTCACACTTGCCGATTATACCGAAGAACAACTCTCCACTTTACCCGGATTTATCAGCTATCGTATTGCCGGTTCTAGCTTATTGGCTTTTAATTTTACCGACATTCATCACAGTGATCTGGCAGCTATTCTGGCAGAACAAAATATTGCCTTACGCTCCGGTCAGCACTGTGCCCAACCACTGATCGAAGCTTTAGGTATCAGCGGCTGTTTGCGCGCCTCCTTTATGCCTTACAACAACCGGCAGGATGCCGATGCCTTAATTCAAGCAGTAAAATTTGGCCTTTCTCTATTACAGGATGAATGAATTACAAGATGAATGACATTATGACTCAAACCGCTGAAAACCGGATTGCACCACACCCATTTGGCCGGGAAATCAGCCAACAACAGCTCATTGCAACCTTTAACCAATGTCGCCAATGGGAAGATCGTTATCGCCAGTTAATCTTACTGGCAAAGAAACTGCCCGCACTGCCTGAAAATTTAAAACAGCAAGACACTGAAATGTCCGGCTGTGAAAACCGGGTTTGGTTAGGGCACCAATTACTGCCAAATGGCCATTTGCATTTTTATGGCGACAGTGAAGGCCGCATTGTAAAAGGCTTACTGGCGGTGATCTTGACTGCCGTAGAAGGCAAAACACCGGAACAAGTTTTAGCGACTAACCTGTTAGCACTGTTCCACCAACTTGGGCTAGAACAGCAGATAAGCGGCTCACGGTTGAATGGCGTCAAGTCGCTGATTAATACCGTGCAAAACGCCGCAAAATCTTATATCAAAGATTAAAGATCACCTTGACGTTGCGCCTTAGCTACCATCTTTTTTAGGGCATGGGAAACCGCAACAAACCCAAATGTCGCCGTGACCATCGTTGCGGCACCAAAACCAGAAGCGCAATCCATACGCTTAGTGCCCTCTGCGGTACTTTTCGCGGCGCAAACAGAGCCATCACTCTGCGGATAAACCAATTGCTCAGTTGAAAACACACAGTCAATGCCCAATTTACCTTTACCATTCTTCACAACACGATAATCAGATTTCAACCTTTCGCGCAGTTTAGCCGCTAAAGGGTCCTGAACCGTTTTCGCCAAATCAACAACCTGAATCTGTGTCGGGTCAAGTTGCCCACCAGCGCCACCGGTTGTCACCAGCGGAATTTTATGGCGACGACAATAAGCCAACAGCGCCGCTTTTGGTCTGACACTATCGATAGCATCAATCACATAACTGAATCCAGCAGCCATCATCTCTTCAACATTATCGGGTGTGAGAAAATCATCAACACAGGTCACTTTACACTCTGGATTAATCGCCAGAATACGTTCGGCAATCACTTCGGTTTTTGGTTGCCCAATATGCTGTTTTAAAGCATGTAATTGGCGGTTGGTATTGGTGATACAAACATCATCCATATCAATCAAAGTGATAGCACCGATTCCTGTACGAGCCAAAGCCTCCGCCGCCCAAGAGCCCACACCACCGATACCCACAACACAAACATGAGAATGGCAAAACAAAGAAAGCGCTTTTTGTCCATATAAACGGGCAGTCCCCGCAAAGCGCTGCATATATGCATCAGAAAGAGAAGTTTGCATTACTGAATATCAATCCTGAAAACCTAATTATAAAATTTATGAAGAGTCATCACTGACTTACCATCAGCATAGTGGGCTGCGCTTTTTTTAACACCCAAACCCGACCATAGTGGTTATAGAAACCTGCCGCTATACCTGCCGCATCACCAATACCATGATAGATATCGAAATGATGGCCTTTTATTGCCCCACCAACATCTAATGCAACCATCAAGCGCATTTGGTACTGACCGGTAAATTTACCCTCTTTATCCAATAAAGGAACCTCTACCAACAGGGTTGTTCCCGGTGGAATAAGCATTTTATCAGCAGCTACAGAAGCTTTTGCGATTAAAGGAACGCCACTCGCACCCCGTACTGGCGCAAAGTTTTCCGGTTTAAAGAAAACAAATGATGGGTTCTGCTCCAACAGTTCACGGACTTCTGCCTCACTATGAGATTCTGTCCATTTACGAATCGCCAGTATAGAGATATCTTCTTGCGCGATTTCTCCACGCTCAATCAGCAATTTACCAATACTCCGGTAAATATGCCCATTCTTACCAGCATAACCCAAAAAAGTCAGTGGTCCACCATCACCAAAATCGACATAACCACTACCCTGAACCTCCATAATATAATTATCAATCAGTGAACGACTATAACCAATAATCAAACTGGGGCTAAGAGCGCCATTGTATATTTCGGTTCGGTTTGGTAAGCGATATTTACTCTTAGGCGGCATCCGATACAGAGGATATTTAAATTCCCCCTGTTTAACACGGCGAGCTTGCAACACTGGCGTATAGTAGCCGGTAAATTGGACGTTACCGTAATTATCCACACCTTCCATCTGGTAAGCGCGTAAATTAAACAGATTCAACTTACTGGTTTCACCACCCGCCAACATCCAGTTTTGAACGGCGTCAAAAGTTAAGCTATTACGATTATACAGACGAGGAGCAACCTGATTAATCAAGGCAACCTGCTCTGAAAAATCCTTTGCATTAACTGGTTTACCCTGAGCATTGGGTTGATTCACCAGCCGTAAATCCTGAGCGATATGACCATCTCTATATTGTTGGCCTTGTGCTGTTGGGCGAGAATGACATCCAACCAACAGTGAAATCACGGTTCCACACAGCAGATACTTACCCCAGTATTTCATTGTTGTCTTCTCTATACTTGCCAACATGATTCAACGGCAAACCATACCAAACCAATAAAAATAATGAAACCTACCATAAAAAAATAACTTAACAAAACAACGACACAAACGAATAAAAAAACTCCAATGTGCAGAGTAACCCATCAAAAAAGTAACGAAACAAACAATTTTTAATAAAAAAACTTGCAACGGCTCTTATCCTGAGTATAGTGCCCGCTATCGGACGCGGGGTGGAGCAGCCTGGTAGCTCGTCGGGCTCATAACCCGAAGGTCGTCGGTTCAAATCCGGCCCCCGCAACCAACGTAATAAAGCAGTTCGATAAAACGGACGCGGGATGGAGCAGCTTGGTAGCTCGTCGGGCTCATAACCCGAAGGTCGTCGGTTCAAATCCGGCTCCCGCAACCAATTTTCGCTACTCAAAATATCAAAACGGACGCGGGGTGGAGCAGCTTGGTAGCTCGTCGGGCTCATAACCCGAAGGTCGTCGGTTCAAATCCGGCCCCCGCAACCAATTCTCTATGCGTCTCAGCATACAAACTCCCAAACAATTTCCAGACGATTTATCACCGCCATATTTGTTATTCTGCGGCGATAATAAATGCAAAGACTCCACTATAGCCCGAGCATATAAATATTAGCGTAAGTGGAAAAGCAGAAGGTGAACAGGCAATGAAATGCAGATCACACGACGACGCAATGGCTGAGGTGTTCCGCAAAGACCCAACTTACGCGATCGAACTACTAAACAGCATCCTTGAAAATGACGAACAAGCAGAGTTACTGATTGTTCTTCGCCAGATCACCAAAGCCTTCGGAGAGTTCGTAGCGTGACCAAAGAAGCGAGTTGAATCTGAACCCGCTCTATCGCACCTTGTCAGCCGAGGGCAACCCGGAAGAAGGCTGTGTCCCTTTTAGCAACAAAATTAACTGGTCGCAGTAGGTTCAAATTGCCAAATTACCACCATTCTTGAAATAAGCTTTGATACCCGCAAAAATTGACTCTGCTACTTGCTGCTGGAAACGTGCGGTTTTCAGTTTTCGCTCTTCTTCCAAATTGCTAATAAACGCAGTCTCTACCAGAATCGAAGGGATATCCGGTGCTTTCAGTACCGCAAATCCAGCTTGATCCACCCGATTTTTATGCAATTTATTCACTTTGCCCATACGCTTAAGCACTTCACTACCAAATTTAAGGCTATCATTGATAGTCGCAGTCTGTAACAAATCAAACATCGTATGATCTAGATACTGATCACCGCTTTTACTCACGCCGCCAATTTGGTCAGCTTCATTTTGCGTCTGAGCTAGAAAGCGTGCGGTATTACTGGTTGCACCTTTAGTAGAAAGCGCAAAAACCGAAGAACCACGTGCCGCCCGGTTAGCAAAAGCATCAGCATGAATAGAAACAAATAGATCAGCTCGCATTTTACGCGCTTTTGCCACCCGAACTTTTAATGGGATAAACACATCTTCATTACGGGTCATATAAACTTTCATACCCGGTTCACGTTGAATAAGTGTTTTCAATCGACGGGCAATTTTCAGAACAACGTCTTTTTCACGAGTTTTATATTTGCCAATAGCGCCGGGATCTTCCCCGCCATGCCCAGGATCAAGCATGATAATGATCGGCCTGTCTTTACCTGCCTTACCTGACCTTGGCCTTTCCACTGGCAGATCTTCCGCCAAATGACCTTTATTGTACTCTTCGAGTAGAGCAAGCAATGGATCATCATCCGTATTAACCCCCGCAGCGGGATAAATATCCAATACCAGACGATGTTTAAACTCTGCCACTGGCTTCAAAGTAAACATATGTGGGCTGACGGCTTGTTTAACTTCGAACACTAGACGAACGGTTTTAGGATCAAACTGTCCTACCCTGACCAGTTTAAGATAAGGATCGCGGGATTGAATCTGCTCTCCCATCCCACTTAGGGTATGATTCAGTTGTACACCTTCAAGATCAACGACAATTCTATTTGGATTTTTTAACGCAAACTGGCGATATTTGAGTGGAATATTAGATTCAAGAGTCACACGGGTATAACTGGATGCTGGCCAAATACGTACCGCTATAACTTTTGCTGACGCTGCGTAACCCACCTGGCTAACACTAAGTAACCACATCGCTGCGGCTCCCTGCAACAAACGACGTCGCGACAGACTATGATCTGAATGACTCATCTACTTAATATTCCATTCATAAAATACAAACACTCAGGGTGATATTCACCAAATGAAACGATCAAATGAAAAACTTTAACCAATCAGCATTATGCTGTCATCAATAAACAGCATTTTATATTTTGCAAATTATTACCTGATTACCATCGAATCTCAGCTAGCTTGAGTAAATACTCAGGTATAGGTGCTGTCCGGATACATGAATAAATAAGCTGTTCGAATGTTTT
>NZ_JFGV01000061.1:0-31220 GCF_000612035.1 Photorhabdus aegyptia
CCCCGCCAATAGCATAAATAAGCCAACTAATATGATCTTCTTCATCATTTCCCTGTCCTACCTATTAATTGAAAGCAAGATAATAACACAAAGAAATCAAATGAATACAAAATAAAATTTATGTTTTACATGATTTTTTTATAAGACTACCGGTTTTGCTCTTGACATAGACCACAAGTAAAAATGCCTTATTCCCATAAGTTAGATGGAAATAAGGCAAGAATAACAGATGAAACGTGAAAGGCTATCAGCCACTATGTTGTTAAATAGTATTAACTATACTGTGTGCTAGCATTTCACTTGCGGTCAACCGCTTGGTTAGATTGGGCAAGAGTTGCCGTTTCTTCCCAAATACCAACTTCAACTTTTTTCTGAATCTCAGGATACTGATTGATATCAAATGTCGGTAATTTACCAACACGTCTCTGTTGGTTGTAATCTTTTGCGAGCTTAAATGCGACGCCAGAAAGCAACAAAATAGCGGTCAAATTAGTAATTGCCATCAATGCCATAGACAAATCAGCCATTTTCCAAACTAAAGGCAAATCAGCCAACGCACCAAACATCACCATACCTAACGCCGCCAGACGTAAGATCACTAAACCCGCAGTATGATTACGTTCAAGGAATACGATATTGCTTTCAGCATAAGCATAATTCGCAATGATTGATGTGAATGCGAAAAAGAAGATAGCCAGTGCAATAAATTCAGATCCCCAATCACCGACAGCGGAAGACAGTGCCCGCTGAGTCAATTCTATTCCACTTATCCCTGAAATATTGCCATCAAGCACACCCGATGACAGGATGATAATAGCAGTAGCACTACAGATAACCAGAGTATCCATAAAGACCCCTAGCATCTGCACATAACCCTGAGATGCAGGATGAGGAGGATATGGAGAAGCAGAAGCCGCAGCATTGGGCGCCGAACCCATCCCTGCTTCGTTTGAAAACAGCCCGCGCTGAACACCTTGTGTCATCGCCTGTGCAACACCATAACCAACGGTGCCTGCAACAGCTTCCTGTAAACCGAATGCGCTTTTGAAAATTAATGCAAACACTTCTGGCATGCGTTCAAAGTTATGACCGACGACCCAGAATGCCAAAATCAGATAAGCTATCGCCATAAAAGGGACAACCAACTCTGCAACCCGAGCAATAGAGCGCAAGCCACCAAAAATAATGATCCCGCTAAGAATCACCAAACCGATGCCGACATATAAAGGATTGAAATCGAATGCGAAAGCAGCAGCCTGAACGATGGAATTTGCCTGGACAGCATTAAATACCAGACCAAAAGCAATAATGAGGAATATGGAGAACAGAATGCCCATCCAGCGTACTCCAAGCCCTTTTTCCATATAGTAGGCCGGACCACCGCGGTAATTCCCCTTATCGTCTTTTGTCTTGTACAGCTGGGCAAGTGTACTCTCAATAAAAGAGGTTGCCATCCCAATCAGAGCGACCATCCACATCCAAAAAATGGCGCCAGGCCCACCAGCCGTTAAGGCGATTGCCACACCAGTAAGGTTACCGGTGCCAACCCGTGCTGCTAAGCTGGTACACAGAGCCTGGAATGATGAAATACCTGCACTGTCAGATTTTTTACTGTTTTTCAATACTGAAAACATGTGCCCAAAATGGCGAATCTGTATAAAACCTGTACGTATCGTGAAGTAAATACCGGCGCCAAGAAGAAGATAAATCAGCACGGAGCCCCAAAGGATACTGTTAAGGCTGTTAAGAAAGCTAATTAGTTCCGTCAAGATATTTTTCCCCTTAAATTAGTAAACCCAGTCTGACCATAAAATCGTATCCGGCAGAATTCATTGCGCTTAATATGCCTTTATAATTAACAAGTAACACAATGCTGTATAAAAAAACACAGAGATACCGGTCAGAAAAACACTATGAATGTAACACAAGTTTGAAATTAATGTGTAATGTTTACTGACCTTTTTACATTATCCATCAGATTAAATGAATGTTTGGTGTACTGTTTTTGACTGATAGTTAATAGATATGGCATTCAATCGACTATCGCCCGTCAGTCATTTCATACACTTTTTTGGCGATGCCTCCTACCTATGATTCACAATAAGCTACATATATGAAATCCATTACTATTATGAAGCCTACGACGATAGTCCTCATGCAAGTAAAAAAGTTCTACCAATGAGCCTCTTGTTAATTAAATCAACAACCAATTAATATCAAGAAAAAAAATTCAAAAATAAGATATTGTGATTAGTTTTGTGAGCAGATTATCAGCTTTAACAAAAAAATCATCATTAATTTAGAAAATTTCGCATAGTGACATCCATCACATAAAACATTAAAAATCAAAAAGATAAAAAACTCACTTATCAGATCACAATGAAATACCAACACATACACTCAATGTAGGAAATATCATCCCAACAAATAACATAACATGCAAAAAACTAATAAAAACCTTAACCTATATCTGGCATTTATCTGTAAGCATCCTAAATCACAAGAAAAAATGATATTTTTCTCCTAGCTACTTGTGTTAAGTATCATTAGCATTAAAAAGATTTTAACGAATGTTCCCCACTTCTTCATCTGATTCTAACGAACACATTTCTGCTTATTTTTCTATTCTGCAAATATCTTCAAAATATATATCTAATGCCTCCTATTACTCTATTTTCCACAAGATGATTGTCCAATATTTCTGCAAGTGAATTAAAATGAAATGACCATAAAATCGGCATAATAAAATCCTTTTTTATAAAAAATCAAGGGGTACTCTGATTGCCTTTTGGAAGCAAATAACGTTTATTCAGCAAGTTTTCCAGCCGCATCAGGACAAATTTGATCGACTGCCAGATAGACTGAATATTTAATAAAGCTTGTAGAAAATTTACCGCATGAGCAATAGAATTTAAGTAAAATAGAATACACTGCAAAATAAAGTTATCACAATGATATCACCACGTTGAGTTTCCCTAAGGCTGGATACTACGAGTAGAGGTATCTTAGGTAAATCACAAAAATACCAAGACTCAACTTGGCAATCCATCGTGATAGCTAGTTAGAGATAGTTTGACCAAAATTACACCCACCATTTTTTTACAACAATTCGTTGAATACCTATATACCCTATGGATTTCAAGATGCATCGCGACGGCAAGGGAGCGAATCCCCGGGAGCATAGATAACTATGTGACCGGGGTGAATGAATGCAGCCAACAAAGAGGCAACTTTAAAGATGACGGGTATAAGCATCAAAATTCTCCCAAACAGTCAGTTATATGTTAGTCACCACTTCATTCGGCTATAAAAACAGCAGATTTAACCCAACCATGCATAGTTAAAATCAACTTTTATTTTACATTTATCAAACATTGTGTTTTAATTTCCATAAAATATTATTTCGTTTTGAAACTATTTTATAAAAAATGTGAAAAAACTTCTCTTATATGCAACATAAAACTGGATCTTTTATTATCTACTGCTAATATTTTCATTTGTTATCTTTTACAAAAAAAATATGTTTATGAAGTTAATATTGTATAAATATCTCACTTTTATTCTAAATGCATAATTTAAACAATATACGTTGAGGTTATGAATGATGTTAAGAAGAAAAAGGAAGAATCCCACTGATAACAATTTACCTATAAGAGTCTATCGTGGGAGATCTAAATATGAATATCACCCTCCATCAGGGGGTTCAATATCCATTTGTTGTTTAAGTTCACCATTGTCTGTCGTTTGGGAGGAATATGAAAAAATTCTTAATAAGGAAAAACAATAACTAAATAATAACACTTCAAATATTATACAGTAAGTACTCTATTTACAGTTATAAAACCAGCGGGAGAACAAACTCCCGTTAGCGGTTTTTGCCTAAACACACACGCAATAAAGATTTTTACATGCTATTAAATTAACTATCCAGTTTTAACTTCTTACATCTACTTGTCACTCATCAAACCAAGCTGATCATTCCATTCTTTCTCAAGATAGGTATCTTAAGTCCTCGACTCCGATTGATATGAAAACTTTCATCAGGCATTGGAAAAAAATGGTCAAATATTTGCCAGAAATTCGCAGTTCTCTATCAATTTAGATACTTAGATGATTGCGAATTGCACTTTAATCAGTACTAGCAGAACTCCAAAAGGCTCTTTCCCCTAATAAGATCAACAAACACTGGTGTACAAATTTCCAACTCTTTCTTCAAACCGGGCAAGTTCTTCTGTCAACGGGGCATCAAGCCTAAGCATATATGTCACCAGTTTAGGAATATCACCAGCAAATGGTCTTATGGCGACGTCGCCATGCCGAGCCAGGTTGATCTGTGACTCTCCCGCCACCCCAATCCCATATCCAGCGGCCACTAAAGTTAGCAAAAGGTCAAAACTGGCAACCTTTTCGGATATAGATGGCGCTAACTTTGCATTTTGTAATATAGACAGCACCGGCTCCAAATATCCCTCATACGCCTCCTGACCACAGATGATCAGTGGATAGTATAAAAGTTCATCTAACGGCACTTCTTTATACGCTAAAAGCGGGTGCCTGATAGGAATAGCCGCCACCAACGAATCATACCAAGCCGGCATGGCAATGATGCCATCGCCTACTGTCATAGATTGAGCAAATCCCACATCAAAAAGGTTGTCACGTAATCCATTCATGTGTTGAGCTAGAGGTATCTCATGTAAGCGAATGTCCATCCCTGGTTCGTCCTCACGGCATTTTGCTAACAATTCGGCTAACTTGGGTGGTGTAACACCATCGGATAATGCAATACGAAGCTGGCTATGAAATCCAGCCGAAACTGCTTTCACACTATCACGAACCTGACCAAGTACGGAAAAGATGCGAGGAGCCTGCTCCAGTAAAATTTCCCCCGCACGTGTGAGCCGGATATTCCTTGTGGTACGCACGAATAACATCGTACCAAGATCAGCTTCCAAGTTTTTAATTATCCTTGATAGCGGTGATTGTTCTATATGCAGGCGCTGCGCAGCTCTCGCGAAATGTAATTCTTCTGCTACCGCCACAAAACACCGTAAATGTCGCAATTTCATATATATGCAACCTCCATCTTTCGCTAAACAGACTTATGCCTATTCTTTCTGAACACATCTTTATTTGTCCTTTCAGATCATCTAAAAGCGTTCAGTTTTAAGTTGGTGTTGTCCCGTAGGTTAGATCAGGGCCCATATTATCAATTCCGAATTACATAAAACCTCCTTTAGTAAATATGTTATAACCGATCACCGGGCAAGATTTGCCTAACCTTGTTAAAAAACAGTATCTGATAGTTGTGAAACCGCTCTCTATCTGGATGCTATTCATATAATTAATTAATTTACTTAATGAATAAGTCCCAAACTGTACGTCAATACATTTACAATAACAATAAATAAGACTCATTATTTTCTCTGGAAAGATAGGTATTAAATATTCATATCAAGAAATTAAAATAAGCAGAAATAACGGCACATCCTATAGATTTCAAGATGCATCGCGACGGCAAGGGAGTGAATCCCCGGGAGTATAGCGAACTGTGTAACCGGGGTAAGCGAGTGCAGCCAACAAAGAGGAAACTTGAAAGATGACGGGTATATAACATATCTAACTTAATGCACAATTTCACAACGTGACTAAGTGAGCGGGAAAACACGAATCCCAATATCAGTTCACCCAATTAAGACTTAAAAGGTCTTAAGAATGACTGCAAAGGACATGATACCCACCACTATTTTATCTAGCATTCAGATAGTAAGGGACTAAATACTGGTGGTCCGTTAAACAAAAATGTGCATTTTTCTAAACGGATCATAATGAACCATTTAGTGACAATAACGAGGTACCTACTGTGGAACCAGGAGATTTAGAAATTTCTACACATGGATTTGCAGATGGAATATCCATGCAATTAGCAAAAAAACGCGCATTACACGGACCCAATGAGACTCTGACCAAAACAGAACTTAACCTTATCATAGATAAAGCTGCTATATCATTCGGAGAATTCCTGACCGCTCTTGGCGTAGACTGGCAAAATGATCCTAATTCAAAAGACACGCCGAGACGTGTTGCGAAAGCTTATGTACTTGACCTATGGAAAGGTCGATACAAACCAATGGGACCTATCACTACATTTCCGGCAGATAACTACGATGGCATTGTATTCGACGGCTGGATCGCTCTCGACTCCATGTGCTCTCACCATCATCAAGCAATCAGAGGCTATGTTCACGTTGCCTATATACCAAGTCAACATGGCCGCGTTCTTGGCCTGTCAAAGTTAAATCGAATCGTCGAACATTTTGGCAGACGTGGACTTATACAAGAACGATTAACAGCAATAATCCATAATGCAGTAAACCAAGTATGTGAAAGAAATCAGGGTGTCGCAGTATTGGTAGATGCATCACACAACTGTGTAAGTTGCAGAGGTGTACGTCACCAGAAAAGCCGGATGAAGACACAAATGTTCTCAGGTGTATTCGCCGATGCTAATTCACCAGCCAAGCAAGAGTTCTATGAATTGATTAGAGGTATCGCATGACAATTCAATATATTACGCGCAAAGGCTCTTTTGACTCCGCTCATCGAGTTATGAACGAGAGGGTGAAATGCTTCAATATCCACGGACACACTTATCTGTATGAACTCACTTTCTCATTTGAACAGATGCAATCCATTGGATACGCGATAGATTTCAAAGAGATAAAGCGTATCGGTGCAGCATGGATTGATGAATATTTGGATCACGCCTCGATTCTTAATCCCAAGGATGCAGATTTTATATCCGCTGTCCATGCTACGCGCAGTAAATTTAGACTCATGAGCTTAAATCGTAGTGGCGAGTACTGCAATCCAACCGTTGAAAATATTGCAAAAGAGATATTCCTCACTATGGAAGTTCTTTTTAGTGAATGGGATAGCCTCAAAATTCACCACGTCAGACTCTATGAAACCCCCAATTGTTTTACAGATTGCAATGCCGATTCGATTCATGAAGAGGAACGTAACGCATTTCTCAGCCAACGGTTCGAGGAGCTGAAAGCTTATTCACAAGCAATGGGCCGGTTTGAATATGACTCAAGAAATATTGTTACATCAGATTCCACTCGTGGGCGCTTATAAAGCCGTAAACCACGGTGAATAGATGTAACGAGGAGTTACCAATATAGGCAGCGATATCTTACGGCTTGTTCACCTAATTATTGTTAAGTATCGAAACTCTCAATAATAAGAGACGTCCATTTATCAACGTCCCTCGATTTCTGGATGAACAGAAAGATACCGTAGCCAAAAAAGGGAAGAAAATAGCAAATGCAAGGATGAACTGACAGTAACTTGCAACCTTACTGCAAGTTACTGGATAACAGCCGCCGCTTTAAAAATATACTCTTTGAATAGCAACGCCAGCGCCGCAGCAACAATAAACCATTGAAGCCGATCAAATTTACCTTCAAGTTTATCAAAGCGTTTATCTATAGATTCAAAACGTTTATCTATAGATTCAAAACGCTTATTAAGTGACGCAAAGTTAGCCTCAGTCTCACGGCGCAGATTATCCATGCTTTCCTGAGTTGCAAGATGTTGCATATTCTGCCCGCGATGCAAGAGAGCATTTAACACATCACTCGTACTAAATTCTATTTTTTTATCATCTGAGCTACTCATCTTTTACCCCCTCTCACCATCAGACAGAACGAATATCAACCTTAGTATACACTCTGTCATATGTGACTTGCAAAACTCCACGGAAGCATTAGCTACCGTGAAGTTTTCACAATGATGACGGATTACATATGCTGAATAATCGCGTCACCAAATTCGCTACATTTCAGCAGTTTAGCGCCTTCCATCAGACGTTCGAAATCATAAGTCACGGTCTTCGCGGCAATCGCGCCTTCCATGCCTTTAACGATCAGATCTGCGGCTTCTGTCCAACCCATATGGCGCAACATCATCTCAGCGGAAAGAATCACAGAACCTGGATTCACCTTATCCTGACCTGCATATTTAGGTGCTGTACCATGAGTCGCTTCAAACAAGGCACATTCATCACCGATGTTTGCTCCCGGAGCAATGCCAATACCACCAACCTGAGCAGCCAGTGCATCAGAAATATAGTCACCATTCAGGTTCATACAGGCGATAACATCATATTCAGCAGGGCGCAACAGAATCTGTTGTAAAAACGCATCCGCGATGACATCTTTGACAATGATCTCTTTGCCGTTTTTCGGATTCTTAATTTTCACCCAAGGGCCGCCATCCAACAGTTCACCGCCGAACTCTTCACGAGCAAGCTGATAACCCCAGTCTTTGAAAGCACCTTCGGTAAACTTCATAATGTTGCCTTTGTGAACCAGAGTGACAGATTCACGGTCATTATCAATTGCGTATTCAATGGCAGCACGGACTAAGCGTTTAGTGCCCTCTTCAGAACAGGGTTTCACACCGATACCACATTGTTGTGGGAAACGGATTTTATTTACGCCCATCTCTTCTTGCAGGAATTTGATCACTTTATCCGCTTCGGCAGACCCCGCTTTCCATTCAATACCGGCGTAAATATCTTCTGCGTTTTCACGGAAAATAACCATGTCGGTCAATTCAGGTTGTTTGACCGGACTTGGCGTTCCCTGGTAGTAACGAACAGGACGGAGACAAACATACAGATCTAATTGCTGACGCAATGCTACGTTCAGAGAACGAATGCCGCCACCAACCGGCGTCGTCAGAGGACCTTTAATGGCTACGCGATATTCACGAATCAGATCCAACGTTTCATCCGGCAACCAAACATCTTTACCGTATACATGAGTAGATTTTTCACCGGTGTAGATTTCCATCCAGGAAATTTTACGCTCACCCTGATAGGCTTTCTGAACCGCTGCATCGACCACTTTCAACATTGCAGGGGTAACATCGACACCAATCCCATCCCCTTCGATATAAGGGATGACCGGGTTATTCGGAACAATCAGTTTACCTTTAGCGTCGACTGTTATTTTTTTACCTTCCGCCGGAATAACTACTTTGCTTTCCATTAACCTCTCCTTCAAGTAAGCGTAATACCTTGTTAATTTTTTGTAAGGGACGTGTCAATACTACTTGAATATTCTGCGAACGCCAATTGATAGCAGACTAATGTATAATACCCCTTCCATTTTATGCAGTGATCTATGATGACAAATTTCGCCATTAAAAAACACAGACTTAACCGATTCAGCCAAAGAAAAATATCACATTCTGTCAAAAAACCAACAGAACCTCGTCGAGTGTTGATATTTAACAAACCTTACGATGTTTTACCCCAATTCACTGATGAAATGGGCAGAACAACACTAAAAGACTTTATCCCGTTCCCAAATGTGTATGCTGCCGGGCGTTTAGATCGCGACAGTGAAGGATTATTAATTCTGACCAATGACGGCAAACTTCAAGCACAGCTAACCCAACCGAATAAAAAAACAGCCAAAGTTTATTATGTGCAAGTTGAAGGCATTCCAGATGAAGCTTCTCTCGATAAGTTACGCAATGGCGTCATATTAAAAGATGGGCCTACCCTACCCGCAAGCGCCGAATTAGTTCATGAACCAACATGGCTTTGGCGTCGCCAGCCACCGATTCGTGAACGTAAAAATATTCCGGTAAGCTGGTTAAAAATAACACTTTATGAAGGCCGAAATCGTCAAGTGCGCAGAATGACAGCACATATCGGTTTCCCCACACTTCGGCTAATTCGTTTTAGTATGGGAAGCTTGCAATTAGGCAAGATGAAACCCGGTGAATGGAAGGAGATCAATTTTGTTTAGTCCCCACGTCACAGTTGCCTGTATTGTCCATGCCCAGAATAAATTTCTGGTCGTTGAAGAGACAATTAATGGCAAAGCATTATGGAATCAACCCGCTGGTCATCTTGAGGCTAATGAAACATTGTTACAAGCGGCGGAACGCGAATTATGGGAAGAGGCCGGTATTCAGGCTAAACCACAAGCACTGCTGAAAGTTCATCAGTGGGTTGCGCCAGACGGCACGCCCTTTATCCGTTTTCTGTTTCTGGTTGAAATGGAACAACAAACCTTAGCCGATCCACAAGACCGTGATATTGACTGTTGCCATTGGGTTACAGCCGAACAAATATTCAATAGCCATTGTCTTCGTTCTCCTCTCGTCGCAGAAAGTATCCGCTGTTACCTGCAAAACGAAAAATATCCTCTCACCCTATTGGACAGTTATGTTTCTCCGTTTATTTAATAACAAAACAGTAATACGTTTGATGCGCCACTGTCTGCAACGTGTTAAAGTACGGCGCTTGTTTTTTTCTCCAGTGAGATTCCCATGTCAGATAACAGCCAGAAAAAAGTCATTGTCGGCATGTCCGGCGGTGTAGATTCCTCCGTCTCCGCCTATTTGCTACAACAGCAAGGTTATCAAGTGGCTGGCTTGTTCATGAAGAATTGGGAAGAGGACGATGATGAAGAGTACTGTTCAGCAGCGGCTGATCTAGCTGATGCCCAATCCGTTTGCGATAAGTTGGGCATCGAACTTCATACCGTCAATTTTGCTGCCGAGTATTGGGACAATGTTTTCGAGCATTTTCTTTCTGAATATCGAGCGGGCAGAACGCCTAACCCAGATATTCTATGTAACAAAGAAATTAAGTTTAAGGCATTTCTGGAATTCGCTGCTGAGGATTTAGGCGCAGATTACATCGCAACAGGTCATTACGTCCGTCGCAAAGATATTAACGGTAAAAGCCAATTATTGCGTGGGCTGGATAACAATAAAGACCAAAGCTATTTCTTATACACTCTGAGCCACCAGCAAATTGCTCAAAGCCTATTTCCTATCGGTGAACTGGAAAAACCGGAGGTTCGTCGTATCGCCGAAAAAATCGGTCTGGCGACGGCAAAGAAAAAAGATTCCACCGGTATCTGTTTTATTGGCGAGCGCAAATTCCGTGATTTCCTTGGCCGTTATTTACCTGCCAAACCTGGCCCGATTATGACTGTAGATGGAGAAACCCTCGGTGAACATCAAGGGCTGATGTACCATACGTTGGGCCAACGTAAAGGTTTAGGCATCGGTGGAACGAAAGAGGGCAGCGAAGAGCCGTGGTATGTCATAGATAAAGATGTCCAGAACAATATCCTGATCGTGGCTCAGGGGCATGAACACCCTCGTTTAATGTCTACCGGCCTTATCGCTCAGCAACTTCATTGGGTTGACAGAGAGACATTAACTGAAAAAATCCATTGCGTCGTCAAAACACGTTATCGTCAGCAGGATATTCCTTGCACTGTCACCCCCATAAACGAAGATAAAATTGAAGTCCGTTTTGCTAACCCTGTCGCCGCAGTCACCCCCGGCCAATCAGCCGTCTTTTATCAGGGTGAAGTTTGTCTTGGCGGTGGCGTGATTGAACAACGTTTGCAGGAGTAATTGTGGCAAAGAATTATTACAATATCACACTGGCATTGGCGGGAATTTGCCAGTCAGGTCGCCTGGTACAGCAACTTGCTCATGAAAACCAGTGTGATGCCGATGCTGTTGCCACTATGGTTAATAGCATCCTGAACACCAACCCGGCATCTGTTTTAGATGTGTTCGGCAATCATGAGCGCAATCTGCGCACCGGGCTAAACGCAATGCTAGGGATGTTTAATAGCTCTAACAATGGTATTTCTGCCGATCTCACCCGCTATATCTTGAGTCTAATCGCACTGGAGCGCCGACTAAATAAAAATCAGGCAGCTTTCGATGCACTGGGTAATCGTATCAATTTGTTAGAGCGCCAGCAGGCACATTTTGAACCCATGTCAGAAGGGATGTTCAACGCGTTGGCCGGTATTTATGTTGATGTTATCAGCCCAATAGGTCCACGTATCCAAGTGACAGGTTCCCCTGATGTTCTGCGCAATCCACTTGTACAAGCGAAAGTCCGGGCTATTCTACTGGCTGGCGTCCGTTGTGCGGTCTTATGGCAACAAGTTGGCGGCAGTCGCTTGCAATTAATGTTTTCTCGTCAACGCCTGAGCCAACAGGCGAAAGATATTCTTTCTCATTGTTAAATAAAATCCGGGAGTTGCTACCAATGGAATTGTCCTCACTGACTGCTGTTTCTCCGATCGATGGCCGTTACGGCGATAAAGTCAGCGCATTACGTACCATTTTTAGTGAGTTTGGCTTACTGAAATTCCGAGTGCAGGTTGAAGTACGTTGGCTGCAAAAACTGGCAGAATGTGCTGAAATTAAAGAAGTTCCCGCTTTTGATACAGACGCAAACGCTTACCTGAATGAAATTATCACAAATTTCAATGAACAGGATGCAATGCGCATTAAAATTATCGAACGCACCACTAACCACGATGTCAAAGCAGTGGAATATTTTCTAAAAGAGAAAGTTGCACACGTTCCTGCATTACACAAGGTTTCTGAGTTTATTCACTTTGCTTGTACTTCTGAAGATATTAACAATCTAGCTCATGCACTGATGCTACAAACCGCTCGTGAAGAAGTACTTTTACCACAATGGCGTCAGATAATTGATACCATCAAAAAAATGGCGGGTGAATATCGAGAGTTACCACTGTTATCTCGCACTCACGGCCAACCGGCCACACCTTCCACCGTTGGTAAAGAGTTTGCCAATGTTGCTCACCGGATGGAACGCCAGTATCGCCAACTGGAACAAGTCGAAATACTCGGTAAAATTAATGGCGCCGTGGGTAACTATAATGCCCATATAGCCGCTTACCCACAGGTTGATTGGCATCAGTTTAGTGAAACTTTTGTGACTTCACTCGGCATCAAATGGAATCCATACACGACTCAAATCGAACCCCATGATTATATTGCTGAATTGTTCGATGTCATCGCTCGCTTCAATACGATTCTTATCGATTTTGACCGCGACATTTGGGGTTACATCGCACTTAACCATTTCAAACAGAAAACGGTTGCCGGTGAAATCGGTTCTTCCACTATGCCACACAAAGTCAATCCAATTGATTTTGAAAACTCGGAAGGCAATTTGGGGCTGGCAAATGCAGTATTTGGTCATCTGGCAAGCAAGTTACCGATTTCCCGCTGGCAACGTGATCTGACTGATTCAACTGTATTACGTAACCTTGGTGTTGGCTTGGGATATGCTCTGATCGCTTATCAATCTACGATGAAAGGCTTAAATAAGTTGGAAGTCAATGAGCAGCATCTGCTGGATGAGCTAGATCAAAACTGGGAAGTGCTTGCTGAACCTATCCAAACAGTGATGCGTCGCTATGGTATCGAAAAGCCTTATGAAAAACTCAAAGAACTTACCCGCGGTAAACGCGTCAATGCTGAGGGGATGAAAATCTTTATCGATGGACTGGATTTACCGGAAGAAGAGAAAACTCGCCTGAAAGCCATGACACCGGCAAATTATATTGGCCGTGCAATTACACTGGTTGATGAATTGAAGTAATTGATATTCAACAGACGGATAAAACACCCGTCTGTTGCTATCCTTATATAAACCAATCCCAAACACACTTTAAAGTTATATTCTCTATTTCTACTTAACGTCTTGCTGTTACAGATCCATGTATCTAACATGTTCAGCCAGAACCATTGCATTGAATTTTTTACTGGCAGTTTTGTCTATATAACAGTCCGAATGAATTGATTATTACAATACTGCCTGCTGGAGTTGAGAAGGACTATTCCATGCGGATATTGATCGTTGAAGACAACATGTTACTGCGTCACCATTTAACGGTACAGCTTCGTGATACCGGTCATCTAGTTGATGCCGCGGCAAATGCCAAAGAAGCCGATTACTATCTGGTCGAGAGCGAACCCGATATTGCCATTGTTGATCTTGGTTTGCCCGGAGAAGATGGTTTGAGTTTGATCCGTCGCTGGCGCCAAAAAGATGAAAAACTCCCCATTCTTGTTCTGACCGCCCGCGAAAGCTGGCAAGAAAAAGTCACGGTTCTTGATGCAGGAGCGGATGACTATGTTACCAAGCCTTTTCATCTTGAAGAAATTATTGCTCGTATGCAGGCACTCTTACGCCGTAATAATGGGCTAGTTTCTCAGATCATTGAATTCCCGCCTTTCAAAATTGATCTGTCACGCAAGGAGTTAACAGTTTACGGAGAGAGCGTCAAACTAACGGCGTTTGAATACCGAATCATTGAAATACTGATGTGTAATAGCGACAAAGTTGTCACTAAAGAGTCATTAATGCGCCAATTATATCCCGATGCTGAACTGCGCGAAGGCCACTCCATCGATGTCTTAATAGGTCGGCTAAGGAAGAAAATATTGGATATCTGGCCCTATGAAGCTATCGTAACTGTTCGTGGCCAAGGCTATCGCTTTGATGTGTAAGACTTTCATAGGTAAAAAAGTGCTTAAGCACAAAAAGCAGCCTTTCTCACTCCGTACCCGGTTTTTAATGGCAACTGCGGCGGTTATTCTTGCTCTTACCATGTCTTACGGTATTGTCGCCATTGTCGGTTATCTGGTTAGTTTTGATAAAACTGCTTATACACTGCTACGCAGTCAGAGTAACCTATTTTTCAGCCTTGCACAGTGGAATAATAATAAACTGGATATTTCAGTACCACCTAATTTCACACTGAATAACCCATCATTGGTTCTGATTTATAACAACAAAGGCACCATCCTCTGGCGTCAACGCCATATCCCAAAAGTCGAAAACTCTATTCCCAGTGAATGGTTAAAAGAAGACGGTTTATATGAACTGGATACTGATCTAAAAAGCAGCCGCGACTTACTAAAAAATTCGGCTAACACACAAGGGCAATTAGGTAAACTTGACGCACTTGACGAAAATGAAGATAACGAGCTAACCCACTCCGTTTCCGTCAACAGATATAGCGCGACAGCTCATTTGCCAGCATTAACTATTGTAGTCATTGATACCATTCCACAGGATTTACAAAAAGCGGTTCTGGTGTGGGAGTGGTTCGGTTATGTATTGATTGCCAATCTTATTCTGGTTATCCCATTAATCTGGTTGGCAGCACACTGGAGTTTACGGCCAATTAAATCGCTTATTCATCAGATCAGTTCGTTAGAAAAAGGTGAACGGGAAAAACTGGATGAGAATCCACCGACAGAGCTACGGGGGCTAGTGCGTAATCTTAATGTGTTGCTCAATAATGAACGCAACCGCTATACAAAATACCGGACAACGCTCGCTGATCTAACACACAGCTTGAAAACGCCACTGGCTGTTTTACAATCAACTCTCCGTTCTTTACGTGACAGCAAACAAATGACTATTCAGCAGGCAGAACCTATCATGCTAGAACAAATTGGCCGTATTTCTCAGCAGATAGGCTATTATCTACATCGAGCCAGTATGCGCAGTGAACACAGCGCCATTATGCGGAAAGTTTCTTCTGTTCCTGCTTTACTGGATAGCCTGTGCAGCGCTTTAACAAAAGTTTACCAGCGTAAAGGCGTCAGTCTCACGTTAGATGTCTCGCCGGAGATCACTTGGCTTGGTGAGAAAAACGACTTTATGGAAGTCATGGGGAATGTGTTGGAAAACGCCTGTAAATATTGCCTTAAATTTGTTGAGATCTCTGTGGCGATCGATCACGATTCGGTAATGATTATTGTCGATGACGATGGTCCAGGGGTGCCGCCTGAAAAACGGGCAATGATTTTCCAGCGAGGCCAACGTGTTGATACTTTAAAGCCCGGTCAAGGGCTAGGATTGTCAATTGCTTCTGAAATTATCGAACAATATAAAGGTGATATCAGTATCAGTGACAGTCCACTTGGTGGCGCCAGAATTTGCGTTATATTCCGATGCCAGCAAATTAATGATGACGATTAGTTAAATATGCCAGTACAGTCTGATACTGGATTTAACTATTGGTTATAATACCCTGAAATTCACTTCACACTCAGGATGTCACTATGGACTATCAGTTGAACCTGGACTGGCAGGCATTTTTGCATAATCATTGGCAAAAACGGCCTTTACTGATCAAACAAGGCTTCCGTCAATTCATTGATCCCCTTACTCCCGATGAACTCGCGGGTCTGGCTATGGAAAATGAAGTTGACTGCCGCCTGGTCAGCCAGAAAAATGGCCGTTGGGATGTCTCTCATGGTCCATTTGAAAGTTACGATCATTTAGGTGAAAAAGAGTGGTCACTGCTGGTACAAGCGGTTAATCACTGGCACCATCCTTCCGCCGCATTAATGCAACCATTCCGCGTATTATCTGACTGGCGGATAGACGATCTGATGGTCTCCTTCTCTGTTCCCGGAGGTGGTGTTGGTCCGCATCTAGACCAATACGATGTATTTATCATTCAAGGAATGGGTCGCCGTCGCTGGCGCATTGGGGAAAAGCTACCAATGGAACAGCGCTGCCCTCACCCCGATCTACTACAGGTTGATCCCTTTAATGCCATTATTGACGAAGAGATGGAGCCAGGCGATATTCTCTATATCCCACCTGGATTTCCGCATGAAGGTTATGCCATCGAAGAGTCACTAAATTATTCAGTTGGTTTCCGCGCCCCCAATTCCCGTGAGCTTTTCAGTAGCTTCGCCGATTATGTGCTGGCTAATGATTTAGGCAGCTATCGTTATAACGATCCTAATCTGACTTTCCGTGAAAATCCGGCACTGGTCCAGCCGCATGAATTATCAGAGCTACATGCCATGATGAACGAGTTATTGGCACAACCTGACACTTTCCAACAATGGTTTGGTGAATTCATTTCTCAGTCACGGCATGAACTTGATATTGCTCCACCAGAGCCACCTTATGAAAGTGATGAAATTTATGAATTAATGAAACAAGGTGAAAATCTCCACCGACTTAACGGGTTGCGGGTTATAAGGATTGGTGATCAGTGCTTTGTTAACGGTGAATTAATAGATACGCCTCATATTAAAGCGGCTGATGTTCTTTGCCACTATTATGAAATTAATGCCGAAATGCTTGGTGAAGCGATAGATGATGTTCGTTTTATCAGGCTGCTCACTGCATTGGTTAATAGTGGTTACTGGTACTTTAATGATTGATACCTCACCTCAAAAGGTTAATTTCAATAGAGTTATCAAAGATCATTAATTCTGTTTAACACCTGAGTTAGTGACTAACTCACTGCCTTTGAATCAGATCCTCTGATTCAAAGGCAATTTTGGGATTTGTATATTAACGGAAAGCACAAATGAATCATGGTGTTGCTATCACTCACAAGCAGAAAGCAAGATCTATTAATTTATTGCATATATCGAAAAACAACACAGCAAATTATCTACTTAGTTAATGCTGCACAACGACGGACTTATTTCAGATTTTTTAGACAACAATGCGGTTAATTCAGCAATACGCATGACAACATTGACAGCCTGTTCCATCCCTTCCAACGAAACAAATTCATGTTTACCATGATAATTATACCCTCCCATGAATATATTCGGGCAGGGTAGACCACGGAATGACAATTGCGCACCATGAGTACCACCACGAATAGGTTTAATAACGGGTTCAATATTACAATCCAGCATTGCTTGTTTGGCAATCTCAATAACATGCGGATATTTGATAATTTCATCATGCATATTGTAATAATTGTCATCGATAGTCAGTTCGATATAACAACCAGAATGCAACCCTTCACCGGCTTTTTCAGCAATTTTAATCATCTTCTTTTTACGCTCTTCGAAGTTATTCCGATCAAAATCACGAATGAGATAGTGCATTTCAGCACGCTCAACCGTGCCTTTAATACGCTGCAAATGATAAAAGCCTTCATATCCATCGGTATGTTCCGGTGTTTCTTCCGATGGCAATGCCTGATGGATATGGATCGCCAGCGATAATGCATTGATCATGATATTTTTAGCATTACCAGAGTCGATATTATTGCCAACAATCTTAACGGTTACTACTGCCGCATTAAAATTCTCAAATGCCAGTTCACCTACACCACCACCATCTACGGTGTATGCCCATTCAGCATCAAATGAATTAATATCAAAATAGCTTGCTCCCTTACCTATCTCCTCATCAGGTGTAAACGCAATCCGAATATCACCATGTAAGATATTGCTATTTTTCAGACGAACCATTGCAGTAATGATTTCCGCAATACCCGCCTTATCATCGGCACCAAGCAACGTTTTACCATCGGTGGTAATCAATGTTTTCCCTAACATGTTATGCAAGATAGGAAACATAACCGGCGATAACACATCATTACCCGTTCCCAGAGCAATCTCGCCGCCTCGATAATTTTCCAGCATTTGTGGACTAACATTTTTCCCAGAGAAATCAGGTGAAGTATCAAGATGAGCAATAAAACCGATAGCAGGCACAGGCCAAGAGGTATTGGCAGGTAATGTCGCCATCACACAACCATGAGCATCCTGTACCACATTGGAAAAACCTAATTCGATCAGTTCCTGCTTCAGCGCGTTAGCAAGTTCGAGCTGTCCATGACTACTGGGAATAGTCTTCGCTGACGGCTTTGACTGAGTATCAAAAGATATGTATTTAAAAAAACGCTCTAGTAATCTGTCCATTATTCTCTTCCCCCAGGGATTTTGTTACCTATTATGAGGAAGAGAAACACAATAATTATTGCGTCAAATCAGCTTTAAATTCTTTAATACTATCAATTAACCTTCTGGCATACTCATCTACTATCTTACTAGCCGGTCCATAGTGCTTTTCATCAAATAAACTTTCCACCTGACTCGGTTCTAAGTTCAACTCTACCGTGTGCGCCCCTGCCAGTTTAGCTTCATGTACAAACCCAGCCGCAGGATAAACATGACCAGAGGTGCCGATAGCAATAAAAATATCTGCCTGGGCCAGTGCAGAATAGATCTGTTCCATCTCCAAAGGCATTTCACCAAACCAAACAACATGTGGACGCAATGGCGAGGGGAACTGACAACAATGGCAGCGTTCATCTGTCGTCAAATCGCCTGTCCACTCAAACACTTGCCCAGATTGGCAACAACGAATTTTGAGCAATTCACCATGCATATGCACCGTACGATAGCTGCCCGCCCGCTCATGAAGATTATCGATATTCTGAGTAATCAATAAAAAATTATCGCCAAGCTCACGCTCCAGCGCGGCTAAAGCATAATGCGCCGCGTTCGGTTTTATTTCTGATTGCTGAAGTTGATGACGCCGAGCATTATAAAATGCCTGCACCAATTCTGGATCTTTCTGAAAACCCTCAGGTGTGGCAACATCTTCCACCCGATGCTCTTCCCACAACCCATCAGA
This sequence comes from Photorhabdus aegyptia, assembly GCF_000612035.1. Taxonomy (NCBI): domain Bacteria; kingdom Pseudomonadati; phylum Pseudomonadota; class Gammaproteobacteria; order Enterobacterales; family Morganellaceae; genus Photorhabdus; species Photorhabdus aegyptia. The sequence continues at coordinate 19,304 of NZ_JFGV01000061.1, forward strand.
AGAGCGGAAAGTCCGAATACCCGATTCGGCCGAAATACCGGCCCCCGTCAATACCACGATGTAAGGTTTTTTCATATTAAGCGCCAATCGATTATCCCTATAAAAAATCCGGCTACGAAATCTCTGCTGTCTCACACGCTTAACCTTACGAAGCCGGCCAAGCCGACTAAGCCGACGACGAACTCGCATACTGACTTCCTTTAAGATTTCTTAAATGCTGCTTAGGTTTCTGTTTTTTACACCATAACGTTTTGATTAGCTCGTGCCAATAACAGATTGATTATTTCCCACTTAAAATTCGGGCCGGATCAAGTCTACTTGCTCGTCGCGCCGGATACCAACTGGCCAATAAACTCAGAATCAGAGCCGTCGCCAGAACATACAGAACATCCATGCCATGTAACTCAGATGGCAAGAAATCAATGAAGTAAACATCGCCGGAAAGAAATTGATGCCCGATCAACTTTTCCAACCCATGAATCAGCGCTGTCAGATTCAGTGATGCCAACACACCGGCTACAGCACCGGCAATACTGCCCGTCATACCCGTCAGTAACCCATACCAGAGAAAAACTGCCCTAATTTGCCTATCTTTAGCGCCAAGAGTTCTCAGGATAGCAATATCACTACTTTTATCTTTTACCGCCATAATCAAGGTAGAAACGATATTAAAACACGCTACGCCAATCACCAGAATCATCGCCAGATACATAATGCTACGTACCATCTGAATATCATGATACATATAGCCATAATTTCTCATCCAACTGCTGATATAGACATACTCCTGTGATGCTTCCCCGGCAGACCTTATTCGCTGATCAGCGTCAAATACATCATCAACCTTGATCGCAATGCCTGTGATTCCCTGTCCATAATCCAAATATTGTTGCGCATCAGCCAAAGGAATCAGGGCCAGACTATGATCAAGCAAGCCGCTCAATTGAAAAATCCCGCTAACCTGTAAACGAATTCGTTTCGGTTGCAACAATTTCATCTCAGGATCATTGTTCGGGATCATAACAGTCAGCCAGTCACCCTGTTTAACCTTCAAGGCATTAGCAACCCCCTGCCCCAGAATGACCTGTTGATGACCGGCTTGAAAATTTTGCCAGGCATTATCTTGTACAAATTGCGGTAATGAGCTGACCTGAGATTCAGTGGCTAAATCAACGCCTCTCACCTGAACCGCATGTAAGCTGACGCCTTTTTCCATCAATCCAGTGAAAGTAATATAAGGTGAAGCAGCAACCACACCAGTTGTGTTTTTTACCCGTTCCAATGCAGGTTGCCACTGTTCAAAAGGCTGATGAACCGTATAGATTTCACCATGAGGAACAACAGAGAGGATGCGATTTCTCAATTCCCGTTCAAAACCATTCATGGCACTCAGACCAATAATCAGAACAGCGACACCAAGCATAATCCCTAGCGTAGAAATCACAGAAATCAGAGATACCATACCGCCACGGCGACGCCCGCGACTAAATCGCAAAGCAGTGACCAAAGAGAGAGGCAAATTCGCCATTACAACGCCCCCGCCAGGGTCAATTTATCCTGTAAATAACCATCACGCATTTCCACCTGACGATTTAATCTGCCGGCGAGATTCAAATCATGGGTGACGACCAGAAATGCCGTGCCTTGCTGCTGGTTGAGCTCGCCCAGTAATGCAAAAATGCTATCTGCATTACGTAAATCGAGGTTGCCGGTAGGTTCATCCGCTAAAACTAAAGAGGGTTCATTCACCAACGCTCTGGCAATTGCCACACGCTGGCGTTCACCTCCCGATAATTCTGATGGGCGGTGATGAGCTCGCTTCTCCAGACCAACAGCCGCCAGCATTTCCAATGCTTTCTTCTGCGCCTGATTACGATTTTTACCGCCGATCAACAGCGGCATAGCGACATTCTCTATCGCATTAAAATCTGGCAACAGATGGTGAAATTGATAAATAAAGCCCAATTCATGATTACGCAGTTCTGCCCTGGCACTGGAAGACATTTTATTCAACGAGCGCCCTTTAAACAGGACTTCACCAGAAGTCGGCGTATCCAACCCACCAAGCAAATGCAGAAGCGTACTCTTACCTGAACCTGAACTTCCCACAACCGCCATCATTTCACTCTGATTGATAGCAAAAGTGACATTTTTCAGCACCTCGGTCAGTACTTGTCCTTCCTGATATTTTTTACACAGATTATTACACAACAATAGTGGTTGATTATTCATAACGCAAAGCCTCAGCAGGTTGGACGGCAGCAGCACGCCAGGAAGGATATAACGTAGATAATAGGGCAATCACCATCGCTGAAATTGCGATTGTAACAACCTGTAGCGGTTCAATGGCAACAGGCAGTTCAACCCCTGAGGTCAACAAGCCAATAAGCGGCATTAAGTTATTAAGCTGACTGGAAAGCAGAACACCAAACCCAGTTCCCAGTAAAGTGCCGATGATCCCGGCTCCCGCGCCTTGGATCATAAAAATCGCCATCACCTGACGCCGTACCAGCCCCTGTGTTTGCAAAATCGCCACTTCACCCTGTTTTTCCATTACCAGTAAACCAAGCGAAGTAATGATATTGAATGCAGCCACAGCAATAATCAGGCTTAACAATAAGCCCATCATGTTTTTTTCCATCCTGACCGCTTGGAAAAACTCACCTTTACGTTCGCGCCAATCTTTCCACAACAATCCCTCAGGCAAGTTTTGTAAGCTCAAACTATCTACAGCCAATGGTTCTGAAAGATAGAGACGCCAGCCAGTAATGTGACCTGGCGGATAACGCATCAGACGAGCCGCATCTTGCTGGTTAACCAGAATCTGTGTGCCATCGACTTCGCTATTAGATGCAAAAGTACCAATAACAGTAAATAGACGCTGACTAGGAATACGCCCCATTGGCGTCAACTGACTTGCACCGGGCACCATCAGGCGAATGCGATCACCACGTTTTACGCCAAGCTCCCCGGCTACTCTTTCGCCCAAAATAACATTGTAGCTACCGGGAGCAAGTTGATGACGATAAGCACCGATCAAATATTCGGCCAGCGGCTCATATTCATCAGAAGTGATGCCCAACATCACACCGACACCGACATTCCGGGCGCTTTGCAATACCACATCCCCCGTCACCAATGATGTAATCCTGTTAACCTGCTTTAGATCCGCAAGTTCACTGGCAGGATGCGCTTTTGGGTCTAGCGAACCGTTTACCGACGTCACAACCGCCTGTGGCATAAAACCGAGAATGCTGGTTTCCAATGAACGCTCAAAACCGTTCATCACAGACAATACTGTAATTAATGCAGCAACACCGAGAGTAATGCCAATTGCTGATAGCCATGAGACAAACCGACCAAATTTGTCAGCCGCCCGGCCACGCATATACCGTAAACCTATAAATAATGAGACAGATTGAAACATGAAATCTGTTACGCCCCTGTTGCCAAAGCAAAGTGTTCGGGGATAATAAAGGGTAGTTATATTTTATGGAACCACCAACACCCAGATTCTGTGGTTTTTTTATTTTCTCTCAACCAGCCTGCGTGTTTACTCGAAGACCATATATGCGTCGAAAGCCCGTTGGAATGGACTGAATCATAAAGAACACATTTACGCTTATGTCCTCAAAATATCGTTATGAACTTCCTGAACGCCGCGGTGATAACCGTCAATTAGGTCGACTTATTGGCGCCGCTTGCGCTGTAGAATGTGCTGAAATTATCGAGCGCCATCAAGGGCCTGTTGTACTGATAACCAAAGACATGCAAAACGCCTTGCGTCTGCATGATGAAATCCATCAGTTTACCGATTGCCCGGTTGATCTTCTTTCCGATTGGGAAACACTGCCGTATGACAGCTTCTCTCCTCATCAGGAAATCATTTCCAACCGCCTGTCTACACTTTACCGTCTGCCGACGATGACCAAAGGTGTTTTAATCCTGCCGATAAATACCTTAATGCAACGGGTTTGCCCTCATGAGTACCTTAACGGACATGCATTGGTTATGCATAAAGGTCAGAGACTCTCGCGGGACAAACTTCGTGCTGAATTAGAACAGGCCGGCTACCGTAGTGTCGAACAAGTTCTTGAGCATGGCGAATTTGCTACTCGTGGCGCACTACTTGATCTCTTTCCAATGGGAAGCGAGCATCCTTATCGTATTGATTTTTTCGATGATGAAATCGATAGCTTACGCATTTTCGATGTTGACAGCCAACGCACGCTAACTGAGGTTAAGCAAATCAACCTACTGCCTGCTCATGAATTCCCAACAGATAAAGAGACGATTGAACTGTTTCGCAGCCAATGGCGGGAACGTTTCGAAGTCCGTCGTGACAGTGAGCATATTTATCAGCAAGTCAGCAAAGGTACGCTACCGGCAGGGATAGAATACTGGCAACCATTGTTTTTCAGCCAACCTCTGCCTGCATTGTTTGATTACCTGCCTGATAACACCCTGATTCTTAGCCAAGAAATCAATAATGCCGCTGAACGTTTCTGGCAAGATATTCAACAGCGCTTCGAGAGCCGTAAAATTGATCCAATGCGCCCTCTCCTCCTCCCAGAAGAGCTTTGGCTCCCGGCGGATAAATTATTTTCAGCGCTAAAAAACTGGCCCCGCATTCAACTTAAAGCGGAAGAATTGAGTAAAAAAACGAGCCACGTAAACCTTGATTATCAATTACTGCCCGATCTCTCCGTTGTTGCACAAAATAAGGCGCCGCTGGATAAACTTCGCCGTTTCCTGGAACAATTCAGTGGCCGCGTAATTTTCTCCGTCGAAAGCGAAGGACGAAAAGAAGCATTACAGGAATTATTGTCACGAATAAAGATTAAACCAATTAAAATCAATAGATTAAATCAGGCGCAACAACCCGGCCACTTTTTGATGATTGGTGCCGCTGAACATGGTTTTATCGATACAAAGAATGAATTTGCTCTAATCTGTGAAAGTGACATGCTCGGTGAGCGTATTGTTCGCCGCCGTCAAGATACCCGCCGCACGATTAATACCGATACCCTGATCCGTAACCTTGCTGAATTACGCCCCAATCAGCCGGTGGTCCATTTGGAGCATGGCGTTGGCCGCTACCAGGGGTTAACTACTCTGGAAGCAGGTGGTATCCAAGCTGAATATCTGATCCTAAGTTATGCCGGCGACGACAAACTCTATGTTCCGGTATCTTCCCTGCATCTAATCAGCCGCTACGCAGGTGGCGCTGATGAAAATGCCCCATTACATAAATTGGGCGGAGAAGCATGGAACAAAGCTCGCCAGAAAGCAGCCGAAAAAGTGCGCGATGTGGCCGCGGAACTGCTTGATATTTATGCTCACCGCGCCGTAAAACCCGGATTTGCTTTTAAACATGATTGGGAACAATACCAACTATTCTGTCAGAGCTTTCCATTCGAAACGACCCCAGATCAGGAACAGGCGATTAACGCCGTTCTGAATGATATGTGTCAACCCGTAGCGATGGATCGCTTAATTTGCGGTGATGTAGGATTTGGCAAAACCGAAGTTGCAATGCGCTCCGCATTTCTGGCGGTCCATAATGACAAACAAGTAGCGGTCTTGGTTCCGACAACCCTACTGGCTCAACAACATTTTGATAATTTCCGCGACCGTTTTGCAAATTGGCCCGTACGTATTGAGATGATATCCCGCTTCCGCAGCGCCAAAGAACAGCAGCAAGTCGTTGAAATGGCAGCCGAAGGTAAAGTCGATATTATTATTGGCACGCATAAACTGCTACAAAGCGACCTGCGTTGGAAAGACCTTGGCTTGTTAATTGTCGATGAAGAACATCGGTTTGGTGTTCGCCACAAAGAGCAGATCAAAGCCATGCGTGCCGACGTCGATATTCTGACCCTTACCGCAACCCCAATTCCCCGAACGCTCAATATGGCAATGAGTAGTATGCGGGATCTGTCAATTATTTCGACCCCGCCCGCTCGTCGTCTGGCAGTCAAAACCTTCGTGCGCGAGTATGACAGTCTGGTTGTGCGAGAAGCCATACTGCGTGAAGTTTTGCGCGGTGGTCAAGTCTACTACCTCTATAATGATGTTGAAAATATTGAGAAAGCAAAACTGCGTCTCGAAGAGTTAGTACCAGAAGCACGGTTCGCAATTGGTCATGGGCAGATGCGTGAACGGGATTTGGAACGGGTGATGACTGATTTCCATCATCAACGATTTAATGTTCTGATTTGTACCACAATTATTGAGACAGGCATCGATATTCCAAGCGCCAATACCATCATTATTGAACGTGCTGACCATTTTGGCCTGGCCCAATTGCATCAATTGCGTGGACGCGTCGGGCGCTCCCACCATCAGGCTTATGCTTACCTACTGACACCACATCCGAAAGCCATGACAACCGATGCACACAAACGTCTGGAAGCCATCGCCTCCCTTGAAGATTTAGGCGCGGGTTTTGCACTAGCAACTCACGACCTTGAAATCCGTGGAGCCGGCGAACTCCTGGGTGAAGAGCAGAGTGGTCAGATGACAACCATCGGTTTCACTCTCTACATGGAGATGTTGGAAAGTGCTGTCGATGCACTAAAAGCAGGCCGAAAACCTTCACTAGAAGACTTGACCAATAGCCAAACTGACGTTGAATTGCGGATGCCTATTTTGTTACCCGATGATTATATTCCTGATATCAATATGCGTTTATCTTTTTATAAACGTATTGCCAGCGCCAAAGACGAATCAGAATTAGCAGAATTGAAGGTTGAATTGATAGATCGGTTCGGCACATTACCTAATCCGGGACGTCATTTATTACAATCAGCAGCCATTCGCCTGTCAGCTCAGAAATTAGGTATTAAACGGATAGAAGCCCATGAAAAAGGTGGATTCATCGAGTTTAGTGAGAAACATAAAGTTGATCCGACTTATCTTATCGGTCTGTTACAGAAACAGCCCGAAATCTACCGGTTAGATGGCCCCGCTAAACTGAAATTCATCATAGATCTGAACGAAAGAATGGCACGCCTGGAATTCATTCAGCAATTACTTGATACTTTTGAACACCATCAAATCCATTCTTAAACCACTGTTAACTTCCCCTATGATTGATTACCAATCTGTGGGGAAGTACTGCAATTTAATTCACATTTCATAACTCCTTTTTTCTACGTAATCCCGCCAAAATCGAGGCCAATATTCATTTGTACTATTGAATAATTATGCTGTGATTTATTTATAAATATTTATTCTAAGATAAAAAATATATCATAATATCCATATGGAATAAGGATTATTCCCCTCACTGGGTTAACGGAAAATTCAGTTTCCGGAAAACAATAACTAGACATGATTATAATCAGACTAATAATCTAGATTATTAGTCTGATACAACAATTTATTTTCCACCTGAATAATACTTCTCCCGTTATAGTTATATATTTGCCTTATACAATAATCACCAAATATAATTACAAACAATATATTAAAGAAGAGAAATAAATTACTTATCCATTTACACACCCACCCATTTATCTCCAATCAAAGTGGTCGTACCAGATTTTCTGGTATTTTAATAACCCCGAAAAATTTTGCCTTAATGTAACAATCGATCAAATATATTGATTAACTATATAATTTATATTCAAGCATATTGTTTATTATTAAATAGATTATTAGATATTCTTAAATATTATATTATATTTTAATTTCGTTATCTTACACTTCGTCTATACCAATTAATCAAACCGCTATTTATCTATTTTAAAGAAACTAAATAACAAATATATTTACAACAAGTATGAGAAATTTTAATTATGCAAAGTGCTACTACTGATAATATTACTTATAAAAATGTTTCCGTTAATGATACTTCCAGGCAGATTTTATGTGAATTATTACAATATCGCAGATGTCTTACTGATTCAGAGAAAAATACGGATCAAGAAAGAGAGATTATTAAAGATATACAATTACCCAGAATTGAATACTTTATTAAAAACAAAAAACCTATCGAATTCATTTTACCAGCATTCCCAACCAAGTCACCAAACAGAAATAAAGTACTTGGGACTGCTCCTGATATGGCAGAACGCTTATCCTTAATTTTTCTTAATTCTCTTTGCCAGCGTATCCAGCTTTATTATCCGCCTGGCGCCCGCATTATTATTTGCTCTGATGGGCATGTTTTCGGTGATCTCATCCACGTCAATGATACAGTTATCAGCCAATATCATGAAGATATTAAACAATTACTTCATGAAGTGGGTGCTATCAATTTAAGTACATTTAACCTTAATGACGATAAGGAACTTTGCGAACATAGTGATGATTTCAATTTACAGAGACATCTGTTAGTCAAACATTATGCCCGCCCGGAAGAGTCTATCAAAGACGAACTGTTGCAAAATAGTGATGGATTACAATTATACCGTGCGGTCACCCGCTTCTTATATGAAGACAGCTTATTACCCGGCTATACCGGATCAAACAATGCCCTACAAAAAGATGCCAAACAAAGGGCCGTCGGTGTTATTCAACGAAGTTGGGCATGGGGAAGTTTATTAGATACTCATTTTCCAAACGCCATACGTTTATCTATTCATCCTCAGCCAGCAAGTAGTATTAAACTTGGTATTCATATGATGCCAACCCGGGATGATTGGTTAACCCCTTGGCACGGTGTCGCAGCCAATGTAAATGGACAATTCATACTTATGAAACACAAAGAAGTCCAGATGATGGGTGGAAAGCTAGTTAATATTCATGGAAAACCTAGTCACTATGTAATTTAACTTAATATGGTAATTTAACGTAATATGGTGATTTAAAGAGAAATTATAATTAAAGGAAAATAGCGATGACAAAATTAAATAACTTCCAGACAGAAGAGATAACCCCATTTGGTTTAAAAATTACTCCTCAATATTCCGATCAACATATTGATACATTATCAGTGGAGCAACTGAAAGAACTGACTAGAAAACACAATCTGCTTATATTACGTGGTTTCAAATCTGACTTATCTGACCACAAAAAATATGAAGAATATGCCCATAATTGGGGAGAAATAATGATGTGGCCGTTTGGTGCTATTTTAGATGTTCGTGAACATCAAGATGCTACCGATCACGTTTTTGATAACAGCTATATGCCATTGCACTGGGACGGCATGTATAAACCGACCATTCCTGAATTTATTATGTTCCATTGCGCCCACGCACCTGAAAGTGACCAAGGGGGCAGAACAACCTTTGTCAATACTCGTCGTGTTGTTACTAATGCTACTCAACAGCAACTAGAACAATGGAAAAATATATCTATTACTTATCGCATTAATAAGGTCACTCATTATGGTGGAGAGGTTCATTCTCCTCTACTGGAAGAACATCCTGACGGAAACGGATACGTTATCAGATATAATGAACCAGCAATAGATGGAGAAAAATTCCTGAATAAGCATGCTATTGAATACCATAACATCAGCCCTGATCAAGTAGCGGAATTTCAGCAAGATTTCATCAAAACACTCTATGATAAACGCCATTTATATGCTCATACATGGAAAAAAGGCGATCTGGTGATTGTGGATAACTTCTCTCTGCTACATGGACGTGAAGGATTCACCTCCAAATCAGAACGGCACTTACAGAGAATCCATATTCAATCTGATCCAATATTTAATAATCAAGCGTTAAGATCATAGTATTCTTATACGATAAAGAACTAGAAAGATTATTTGATTCCCATTGTAATTTATTGGGAGTCAAATGATCTATCTTTATGAAAAATTGCATTTATTAGTCAAATCCACCGTTTTCTTGAGCAAAATTAAAATCTTTTTAATTATCTCCTTAGCCATCCTTGATAATCTCAGTATAAAATTGACACGCTTATTTTGATTGTAAAAAAATAATTATCAACCAAAATCATTTTGCCATTATAGTCGTTATTAATAGCTGAAATATAAATTCTCTTGACCATAACACTGTTACCCTTTTTCGCCGCACGCTTACGCATCAAGTATAAATTAAATGGTCTGAGTCCAGTAAAATACAGGACTCGGACCTTAATGAAAGCGTGATTTGAATTGTCTGACTTTGGGGAGCAATTCACAAGGCCGAGGTAGTTTTGGCTGTCATATTTTTCAAACAAATATTAATTATAAAAAATTCACCTACTCCCACTGAATATTATTTATAAAATAGTTTAATTTTAACCATTATTTAATAAATGTCCTTTTAACTCGAATAGATATAATAAAGTAAGGCACCCATACACATGCATAAAACACAGTTCTAAAAAGCAAGAAAAGATGATTATAATCCAGTTTTATTTCATATCCATAATGAGCCAACGCTAAATCGGTGATGACAAATAATGAGGTAAAAACTAACAGGATAATGTAAAACAAAGGTGTTTTTTTCTTCTTTTTAAAAAAAAGAATTGATGTATAAAGTGCAACTCCAAAAATAATGGTAAAACAAATAAACTCAAATCCTATAAGGACACGTAATTCACCTAGAAAATCATAACCAGAGATCAGGATTGTCATTGTCTTATATGCACTAAATAAAGAACTTAATATTGCAAAGATAATATTTATTGCCGGAAAATAGAGAAACCCGCCGATTCCACTCAGTTCTTTCTCCTCACATGTGGCACAAAAATCTGATTCATGTAATGCTGGATTTTCACATTTAATACACTTCATAAAACTTCTCCAAATAGTAACCTCAACCCAAAGATTGATTATTAATTTACGTAAATCATATAGGTTATAGTATATAAACCAATAACTTATTAGCCCGATAAATACCCTTGTTTTTAATAAACTTATTTACATCTCCAAGTGAAAAAAGAAATATTCCATCTATAAAAAACGACACAACCACTTTATTACCAATTACAGTACTAACTGCGTTACCTAACATTGAGATTGTAGGATCTTCCCCTTTAACTTTACTTCCTAAATAAGCGCCTCCTATATTAACAAGGGTGCTAAATAGTGTTCCTTTACCTTGAGTTAATGCGCCTGTTCCTACCTCTATAGTATATCTATTGCACTTATAGTGTTCTCTTGGGAGGATTTACCTTCATTTAGCATAGCGGTACCCAGACTGGATGCTGACCGACCGTAATCCGCCATCTCTTTGGGTAAGCTCAGTGCATTATTGTCAGTCACTATTTGTCTACGTATGGTGATCTTTCTAATATTTCCTCAATTTTTTTCTTGGCTCTTAATACCCACTTTTTATCTAATACACCTAATATTTCTAGCTCTTTTTCAAAATAAGCTCTACGAAAATCTTTATTTTCATCATTCCTATTCTTTAATTCATATTCAGATGCCATTTGGCTAGCTACACTTTCCATTATCCAATATAGCAGCTCATTTAAATCTTCAGTTGTTTGCCTAAATATTTCATAGCCTCTTTCAGAGTAAATAATATGATATTGATTATTATCAATAACTATATATCCAGAACCATCACCAACAGGCTCTGAATAAACTATCAACATTGATTTAGGTGCATTAATCTTAGCACCTAAAGACCACACTTTTTCCTGTATTTCATTTGTAGTTAGCATTCTTTACTTCCTTTACATATCCATTTTTTATAAGCCAATCAACATTTACTCTCTCAAGGAAATTCGGCAATATCTGAACTCCTCCTCCGGGCTGATCAAACGCTGGCGCAATTTTGCCTTGCAGTACCGGAAGTGGTTTAATTACTTCATATTCATGGTATTTTCCTGCTTTAGAACCAAGAGCCAGTGCTCGATTTTCATAAGGAACTCCTTTGGGAGACAAAAACGCTCCGTTTGCACTGCCATATCTATCCAGTCTAGGCTGTGTCCCTTAATATCAATTAATAGTATTATTATCTGATTGATTTCGATGCAGGAACAAAATGGTGGCACGTTACGA
>NZ_JFGV01000060.1:0-31276 GCF_000612035.1 Photorhabdus aegyptia
CTATGCTCCCGGGGATTCGCTCCCTTGCCGCCGCGATGCATCTTGAAATCCATTGGGTATATACCACTATTGATCTCTATACTTAAAACAAGCTTCTCAATTAATTACCTTCTAGTCTGATATTATTTATCTTTATAGAATAAATTAATAGTAATAACACCCTCATGTAAAGCATTCAATATTTTCTTTATTATGCTCATGAAGCTTCTTCCTCATAGCCATATAATCTTACAATGCATGACAATAATAAGAAACAAAAATAACTATTCTCGTTGATTTTTGCGAAGCTCTACGCAATTTAAATGTAACAATAATAGGCTATTGTTTTTTTATTGATGCACTCTCGCATAAAATTCAAATTTATATTTATTTTGTTTTGAAAATAAATAGAATGTCTTACGAAAGGAAATAAGGAATTATCAATGGTAAATAATATGAATATAATCGGCCATTATAATATTGATAATCAATTAGGTTTTTCTTTATTGGAATTGATGATCGTTATTGTTTTGGTTTCAATATTTTCCTTATGGGGAGTACAGGAATGGGGTTATCACCAGGAAAGAGCCAGGTTGCAGGAATCAGCACAGAAAATATTAACATTTATAGCCAGACAACAATCTTTGGCAAATTATCTGAATAAAAGAGTCGTGTTGTGGCTGAAAATCGGAAAGGATTGGTGCATCACGCTCTCTAATCCGGTATTGGCTAATTGTGATTTAGAAAATGTTGAGGGAATAAGTTCCCCTTATCAGGATGTTATTATCAGTTCAGCAACCAAGGATCAGATAGAATTTCATGGAATAAGAAACACCATGATACCCGCGAGTTTTACTTTGGCGAATTCCGCAGGTGAAATATCTATTATTTTTTCTTCACGAGGTAGGATGAGATCATGTAGTAATAATAAATTTAACCAAATTCCAGCTTGTGATTAATGATGATTTTCCACTAAAATAATTGATACTTTATTGGAATAATGAAAAATAAAAACCAATCTGGAATGACATTATTAGAAGTTATTGTGGCAATGGCTATTGGCAGTATTATCTTACTAGCGATTGCGAAAAGTTATCCTATTTTAACTAAACAAATAATGGAGTTATATCAGAGATATCGTTTAGGTTATTTCATTAAACAAACATTACATATTATAGAAAAAGATATTCGCCGTGCTGGATATTGTCAGCATTATTGTGATGGAAAACCAATATTCATCGATAATAAAAGTGATGAGAGTGAGGATTCATGCCTGATTATTGCATACGATCTTAACATAAATAACCAATGGGAACCGCCAGAACACAGTGAATCGGAATTCTTTGGCTATCGCCTTAGCAATCAGTCAGTAGAGTGGAAAAGGGGAGCGGGTAACTGTCAGGAAAATGGTTGGGAAAGGCTGTTTGATCCAAATGAAATAGTGGTAGATTCCTTTAAAGCTGAAAAATTACCAGCAAAAGATGGCTTGGTTTTTATCAAATTGGTGCTTATTGCACATTGGTTTAAACATCCATCGATAAACTACCAATATCAGTCAGTAATACGTTTGCGCAATATCAGGGGATAAGTACTGTGGCTGAGCATTCTCCGCATGACTGCTTTCAATATCAGCAAGGTAATGTATTGCTAATTTCAGTGCTGATATTGTTGGCAGTGAGCCTGATGATGTTAAAGGCTTTGCATCATCATCTGGATAACGCTTTAATCATGATGGTTGATGAACGCAGATATCTAAAAGCTTTTCAGCAAGCAGAATCTTCATTGGCATGGGGAATCGCTCAGTCATGGCCGCTTCATAGTAATGAGACAGAAGAGTGGTATTGCCAGCAACAGCAAGAATTTCATTTGACCAGTTGCTTAAAAAGGCAATCGAGTCATTTCTTTCTACTGAAAGGTATGGCTGATGTGGCATCTGGACAATCTGTCGGATTATATCAATGGATGAAATTACTTTCTGCTGGTGGAAGAGATTCTCTTATCCCGGTAGAAAGTGGTTGGCTGGATTTTTGTCCTGAAGTAGATGTAGGATTTTGTTCATGAAGTCAGATCTTTTTTATGAGCATCAATCAGGCATGAGTTTGCCCGAAGTAATGATTGCTGTTATGGTTTTTTCGGTCTCTCTGTTGGGATTAATGCGTTATCATCAGGCGTTATTATTTGGGTTTCAGCAACATTGGCAGCAATCAAAGGCGGATAAATTATCTTATGAGTATCTGGAACAATATGAATTAATTGCAGGTCAAAATCCTTTGCCAGAAATAATATTACCATCGGGTTGGCACGCTGAATTTCAGACAACATATCCGTTGTCTGGCTGCTATCAGCTTACAGTTATAGTAATAACGCCTTATAATCAGCAAAGTAAAGCAAGCCGATGGATTTGTTCAAATGGGAGTTCCGATGTTCAAGGTTTATCATTCTAATCAATTAGATCTTCTTAAGGAATTGATAGCAATATTGATCGGGGATAATCCCCTGACTGATCCATTTGCGCAGGAAGTCATTTTGGTACAAAGTCCTGGTATGTCACAGTGGCTGCAAATCCAACTGGCCGAAAGAATAGGCATATCAGCCAATATTTCATTTCCGCTTCCCGCTACGTTTATTTGGGATATGTTTACCAAAGTATTGCCTGATATTCCTAAAGAAAGTGCTTTTAGTAAAGATGCTATGACATGGAAATTGATGGCGTTATTGCCTCAATTGTTGCCAGAAGCGGAGTTTGTCGCGCTCAGGCATTACCTTGATCAAGATTTTGATAAACGGAAGATTCATCAACTGGCCGGGCGGGTTGCTGATCTGTTTGACCAATATCTAGTTTATCGCCCGCAATGGTTGGAAAGTTGGCAACAAGGCCAGCTTATTGATGGCTTGAGCGATAATCAGTTGTGGCAGAAAAGATTGTGGTTGGAACTGACGGAATATACTCACCAGTTACAACAACCCCAGTGGCATCGTGCTAATTTATATCAGCGCTTTATTTCGACACTGGAAAATAGTCCTGAACTGAAAAATAGTCCTGAACGGGAAAATAGTCTTGAATGGGAAAACAGTCTTGAACGGGAAAACAGTCTTGAACGGGAAAATAATACTAAGCTTTCAGTTTGTTTACCGAAACGAGTATTTATCTGTGGTATTTCTGCCTTACCGCCGGTCTATTTACAAGCTTTACAGGCACTGGCACGGCATATTGATATTCACCTAATGTTTACCAATCCATGTAAATATTATTGGGGAGATATTCAGAATTATGCTTTTCTGGCGAAACTGAGCAGCCGTAAACCACGTCATTATAAGAGCGAACAGGAGCTGGAATATTTTAAAGATCCGGGTAATGCTCAATCACTGTTTAACGATGACGGTGAACAAGATGTAAGTAATCCCTTGCTGGCATCGTGGGGACGGTTGGGTCGTGATAATCTCTATTTATTGTCGCAACTTGAGCAGAGTTCGGATGTTTACGCCTTTGTTGAATTAGAACAGGATAATCTATTACATCAATTGCAAAGGGATATTCTCTATCTGGAAGATCATGCCCAAATTGGTTCAACGAAAGAAACATTTGAAAACAGTCTGCAAAAAAGAGCGCTTGATCCGTTGGATCGCTCTTTATCTTTCCATGTTTGCCATAGCCCTCAACGTGAAGTGGAAGTTTTACAGGACCAGCTATTGCGATTATTGGAAGATAATCCATCGCTGACGCCAAGGGATATTATTGTGATGGTCGCGGATATTGACAGTTATACTCCCTATGTTCAGGCGGTATTTGGTAATGTCTCTGCTGAACGTTATATTCCATTTGCCATTTCTGATCGTAAGGCTCGTCAGGCGCATTCGGTTTTACAGGTATTTATTACACTGCTTGATTTACCTCAAAGCCGTTTTACGACGGAACAGGTTTTAGCATTATTGGAAGTACCCGCGCTGGCGAATAAATTTGACATTCATGAAGATGGTTTGCGTTTATTAAGGCGTTGGGTTGAAGAGTCAGGGGTTCGTTGGGGGCTGGATGACGATAATGTAGAAGAACTCTCTTTGCCGGTAACAGGTCAGCATACATGGCGTTTTGGACTCACTCGAATGTTATTGGGTTACGCAATGGATAGTAGGTCGGGCCCTTGGAAAGAAGTATTGCCTTATGATGAATCCAGTGGTTTAGCCGCAGAGCTTGCCGGACAATTAGCTGAACTTTTAATGCAATTGAGCTATTGGCGCAAGATTCTTGGCGAGAGCCGAACATTAACGGGTTGGTTACCTATCTGCCAGCAGTTGCTGGAGACATTTTTTGCATCAGATAGTGAAACTGAATTAGTACTGGCGATGATAGAACAGCAATGGCAGAAAGTCATCGTCAATGGCTTGAATGCCCGTTATCAAGAAAGTGTGCCATTGGTTCTATTACGAGATGAATTGGCACTTCAGTTTGATAATGAAAAAATCAGCCAGCGTTTTCTTGCCGGCTCTGTCAATTTTTGCACTCTAATGCCGATGCGTTCTATTCCCTTTAAAGTTGTCTGTTTATTGGGAATGAATGATGGTATCTACCCCCGTTCAATTCCACCGCTTGGATTTGATCTGATGGCGGAAAAAGGTCAGAGGGGAGACAGAAAACGGCGGGATGATGACCGTTATTTATTCCTTGAAGCCTTGATATCTGCCGAACAGTTTCTCTATATCAGCTATATTGGTAAATCCATTCGTGATGATACGGAATGTAATCCTTCCGTATTGGTAAATGAATTACTGGATTATGTCTGCCAAAGTTTTTGTTTGCCGGGAAATGAAAAACTGAATGTTGATCAAAGTGCTACTCATGTTAGAGAACATCTGTTATCTCTTCATTCCCGCGTTCCATTTGCACCGGAAAATTTTATACCGGGCAGTTATCAGCAAAGCTATGCCGGGGAGTGGTTACCGGCGGCAACTGAGCAAGGTGCGGCATACGCTGAATTTTGCCAATCTATTGAAACGGAGCAAATTCAAGAAATTACACTTGATAATTTGAGCAGTTTTTACCGTCATCCCGTTCGGTTTTTTTTCCAACGTTGCTTGAAAGTAAATTTCGTTATTGAAGAAACGGAATTACCAGAGGAAGAGCCTTTCGTTTTAGATAATCTCCAGCGTTATCAGTTTAATCAGCTATTGCTGAGTGCCCTCATTGAACAGCAATCACCTGAACCACTTTTCAGTCGGCTTCGTGCTGCTGGCGGGTTGCCTTTTGGTGCTTTTGGCGAGGTTTATTGGTTAAAGCAGCAAAAAGAGATGCAGCCTCTGGCGGATAAAATTCGTGAACAACAGATGGAAACTTTATCTGTTGATTTACATCATGATTTAGGCCAGGTGACGCTGACAGGGCGAATTAATAGGGTGCAACCAGATGGTTTGCTACGTTGGCGGCCAGCCAGCTTAACAGCCAATGATGGCATGCAATTGTGGATTGAGCATTTGGCTTACTGTCTTGCCGGGGGGGAGGGTGAAAGCCGCAGTTATGGGCGTGATGGCAGCGAATGGCGTTTTACCTCTATGTCTTCAGGACAAGCGAAAGATTATTTGAATCAATTGGTTGAAGGATATCAACGAGGAATATCAGCGCCTCTGCCACTGTTTTGTAAAAGTGGTTGGGCGTGGCTTTCTACATGTATGAATAAAGAGACAGGTGAGATTGATGGTAGTGATGAAATTCAATCAAAAGCTGAAAGCCAGCTATTGAAGGTATGGCTTGGAGATCAGGGACGTACAGGCGAAGGAGATGATTCTTATATTCAGCGGGCTTTCAGGCAAATCGATGAATCATTTTTAGCAAAACTTAAACAGGAAGCGCTCAATTATTTGTTACCGATGGCGCGAAATCAGAAACATAGGGAGAATATCGGATAATGCATAAACATTTTGTTCGCATAATTACTGTGATGTTCCTGCTTTTTTGGGGAACAGTAAGCTATGCGCAAACATCACAGTGGCAGCTACTGCAAGAGACAATTTATAAAAGCGAAAATGATCATCGTCAGTATCAGGGAATCAGATTGGCAAACAATATGACGGTCTTGCTGGTATCTGATGAGAAGGCAACCAAATCTCTGGCAGCGGTAGCAATTCCCGTTGGTAGTATGGAAAACCCTGACAGCCAGCTTGGGCTTGCACATTATCTGGAACATATGGTTCTGATGGGATCTGAACGTTACCCGCAGTCAGGTGATTTATCTGAATTTTTGCAAAAGCATGGTGGTAGCTATAATGCCAGCACAGCCTCTTACCGCACGGCTTTTTACCTTGAAGTAGAAAATGAGTCATTAGCTCAAGCTACAGATCGTCTGGCTGATGCACTGGCTGAGCCGTTACTTAATCCAGTGAATGCAGATCGGGAGCGAAACGCCGTTAATGCAGAGCTAACAATGGCGCGTTCTCGTGATGGGATGCGGGTGGCTCAAATACGGGCAGAAACCCTGAATCCTAAACATCCCAATGCCCGTTTTTCTGGTGGTAATCTAGAAACATTGAAAGATAAACCAGGGAGTAAATTACAGACAGAACTGGTGGATTTCTATCAGCGTTATTATTCTGCCAATCTGATGAAAGGAGTCATTTACGGTAATCAGCCTATCGATAAACTGACTCAAATTGCTGTTGATACTTTTGGTCGAATACCTGACAGAGAAGCGAGCGTGCCGCCGATTACTGTTCCGGCAGTAACGGAAAAAGAGAAAGGGATTATCATCCATTATGTTCCCGCCCAACCGCAAAAGGCGTTGCAATTGGAGTTCAGTATTGACAATAACAGTGCTGATTTCCGCAGTAAAACCGATGAATATCTTGGTTATATGATAGGCAACCGTAGCCTGAATACATTATCAGATTGGCTACAAACTCAAGGGCTAGCAGAAAGTATCAGCGCTGGTGCAGAGCCGATGGTTGATCGTAACAAGGGTATCTTTTTTATTTATGTGACGCTGACAGATAAAGGGCTTGCACAACGGGATCAGGTTATTGCGGCTATTTTTTCTTATATTAATTTGTTAAAACAAAAAGGCATCCAGAAAAGTTATTTTGATGAGATCGCGAAGGTTTTGAATCTGTCTTTCCGCTATGGCTCCATTGTTCGTGATATGCATTATATCGAATGGTTATCGGATGCTATGTTGCGAGTTCCTGTTTCCAATGTACTTAATGCCGGTTATTTGGCTGATAGCTATGACCCAGAAGCAATTGCCAACCGGCTTGCTGAGTTGACGCCTGAAAATGCAAGAATTTGGTATATCAGCCCAAAAGAGCCGCACGATAAACAGGCTTATTTTGTTCAGGCGCCTTATCAGGTTGATCGAATCACATCACAGCAACGGATGGAATGGCGGCAGTTAGAGGCGCGGATGAACTTTTCTTTGCCTGTGCCAAATCCTTATATTCCTGACGATTTGAAGCTGATAAAAGCAGATAAGAGTCAAAAACATCCAGAGATGATCCTTGAACAGCAGAATGTCCGTTTGTTTTATATGCCGAGCCAATATTTTGCTGATGAGCCTAAGGCCAGTATTACGCTTGATTTACGTAATGCGGACAGTTTGGATAGCGCCCGTGAGCAGGTCACTTCCTCTTTGCTTGATTATTTAGCAGGGCTTTCCCTCGACCAGCTTAGTTATCAGGCTTCTGTTGCTGGAATGAATATTTCTACTAGTTCATCACAGGGACTGCAACTGGAAGTAAGTGGTTACACTCAAAATCTATCGGCGCTTTTAACCTCTTTAATCAGTAATTACATGGCGTTCACTCCAACAGAGGATCAACTGTCACAAGCTAAGTCTTGGTATCGTGAGCAGATAGAGGTTTCTAATAACGCTAAAGCTTATGACATGGCTATGCAGCCGTTGAAGCGCCTTTCTGTGGTGCCTTACACTGAGCAGTCCACTCGTTTAAAAGCGCTGGAAACTATCACAGTTCAGGATATTGTTACGTATCGTCATGAAATGATAAAAAATGCTGCTTTGCAAATGATGATAATTGGCAACTTGACCGAACAACAGAGCAAAGTGATTGCTGAATCTGCCCATAACCAACTGGCGAATCAAGGAAATGACTGGTGGATTGGGAATAAGGTGGTGATTGATAAAAATTACCCGGTTAATTTCCAGCGTGTTGGCAGCAGTACAGATGGTGCTTTAGCCGAGGTTTATATTCCGACAGGTTATAACCGTATAGAAGGTTATGTTTATTCCAGTTTGTTAAGTAATATGCTCCAGCCGTGGTTCTATGAGCAGTTAAGAACAGTAGAACAACTAGGGTATGCGGTGTTTGCTTTCAATACCAGTGTAGGGGAGCAGTGGGGATTGGGTTTCCTGCTACAAAGTAATAGTAAACAACCAAAATATTTGAATCAGCGTTATCGAGATTTCTATCAGAACGCCGGTAATAAATTGCAAGCAATGTCTCAAGCTGATTTTGAACAATACAAGAGTGCGCTGATTAATGAAAAACAGCAGCCGCCACAAACTTTCTATGCCGAAGTTGCCCGTTTCTCTAGTGATTTTAGCCGCAATAACTTTAGTTTTGATAGCAGAGATAAAATGCTTGAGATCCTAAAGAAAACCACACCGCAGCAATTGGTTAATTTCTATCGGAATGCGGTAATCAAACATCGAGGGCTGTCATTGATTTCACAAGTGATTGGTAAATCAGGAGGTTTGGATGGATATGCGAAATTGAAAGGTTGGAAAACCTATCAGAATGTGACTGAATTTCAGAAACGGTTACCTATTGAGGTAAGAGAGCAGTGATCACAGAGACATCTGTTCACAGGCTTAATGTATTAACTCTGCCGCTGAATGGTCAGCGGCTGATCGAAGCATCGGCCGGGACGGGTAAAACCTACACTATCGGTATCTTATATCTGCGTCTTCTGCTTGGGCTGGGGAAAGATGCCGCTTTTTCACGACTTTTGAGCGTGGAAGAAATTCTGGTGGTCACTTTTACTGAGGCAGCAACGAATGAGTTACGTGGGCGTATCCGTGAAAATATTCATAAACTTCGCCTCGCTTGTATTCGAAACGAAGTAGAAGATGCAGAGCCAGCCTATCAACAACTATTGGATGAAATCCCAGATAAAGGGCGGGCGGCTACCTGGTTACTGGCCGCCGAGCGGCAAATGGATGAAGCCGCGATTTATACTATTCATGGTTTTTGTCAGAGGATGTTGGCACATAACGCTTTTGAATCTGGGATCTTGTTTGAACAGACATTAATTCAAGATCAACAGCCATTAGAACGGCAGGGCTGTGCCGATTTCTGGCGGCGCCACTGTTATCCATTGCCGTTATCAATGGCACAGGTAATCAGCCAGGAATGGAGTGGGCCGGAAGCTCTGTTGGCTGAATTACACCCTTATTTACAAGGGGATATGCCATATATTGTTAATGCGCCGGACAGTGATGAAACGTTGTTAAGTCGCCATGAAAAAATTATCCAGTTGATCAGTGATGTTAAATACCAATGGAATGAAGTTGCTGGAGAGTTGCACGATTTAATTGCGGACTCTGGTGTTGATAAAAGAAGTTACAGTAGTAAGCACTTACCAAATTGGCTGAATAGTGTCACGGATTGGGCTCAGGCGCCTACAGAGGATTATCTGTTGCCAAAAGCGTTGGAGAAATTCCGGCAGTCGGTGTTGGCAGAAAAGACAAAAAAAGGCGAGGTACCTGAACATTCACTTTTTGTTGCGATAGATGATTTATATAAGCAACCACTTACTTTACGTGATTTGATTATCTCCAGGGCTATTATTGAGATTCGTCAATCAATCGGTCAGGAAAAACTAACACGAGGTCAGATGGGGTTTGATGACTTACTTACCCGTCTTGATGATGCTCTGAAAGGCCTTGGCAGTGATTTGCTTGCTGAGACTATTCGTCGGCGCTATCCGATTGCGTTGATCGACGAATTTCAGGATACCGACCCACAGCAATACCGGATTTTTCATACTATCTATGGCACTCAACCTGAAAATGGTTTGCTGTTTATTGGTGATCCCAAACAAGCTATTTATGCATTTCGCGGCGCAGATATTTTCACTTACATTCGCGCCCGCTCTCAGGTAAGTGCTCACTATACTCTGGAAACAAACTGGCGCTCTGCTTACTCAATGGTACAGGCAGTAAACAAACTGTTTATGCGTTCGGAAAAGCCATTTTTGTTTGAGCAGATCCCTTTTATTGAAGTCTCTGCGGCAGAAAAAAATCGAGAGCTCTCTTTTAGCTATGACGGTGAAGAACAGGCCGCACTGAATTTCTGGTTACAACCGGGAGAAGGCGTTTCTACCGGAGATTATGAGCAAACGATGTCACGGCTCTGTGCTGCGCAAATTCGAGATTGGTTGCAGGCAGGTAGTGAAGGGCGGGCTTTATTACATAAAAGTGAAGGTTCCCGGCCTGTGACGGCTGCTGATATTACGGTTTTGGTACGTAGCAGAAAGGAAGCTACATTGATCCGTAGTGCGCTTAACCTGTTATCTATTCCTTCTGTATTTCTTTCTAACCGAGAAAGTGTATTTGCCGCCGAGGAAGCCAAGGACATTCTCTGGTTACTACAAGCGGTGTTATCACCGGAAAAAGAACGGGTTTTGAGAAGTGCGTTGGCGAGTGGTTTATTTGGTCTAACTGCCCGGCAGATAGACAAGTTGAATCATGATGAAAAGGCATGGGATCAATTAGTTGATGAATTTGATGGTTACTGTCGTTTATGGCAACGCCGTGGTGTGTTACCTATGTTACGAGCGGTAATCGCCAACCATCATATTGCTGAGAATTTGCTTGCCAGTTATGACGGTGAACGGCGTTTGACGGATGTGATGCATATTGGTGAGTTGTTGCAGGAAATATCTTTACAACTTGACAGTGAACATGCAGTCACCCGCTGGCTAGCTCAGCAAATCTCTCATCCTGATCCACAATCTGAAAACCAGCAAATGCGGCTGGAAAGCGATCGTCATTTGGTACAAATTTGTACTATCCATAAATCTAAAGGTCTGGAATATCCGCTGGTATGGTTGCCATTTATCTGTAATTTCAGGGAGCAGAAGCGGGCGATATATCATGATCGTACGAGCTTTAATGCTTGCCTCGATATCTTTCCTGACGACGAGACGATTGAGCTGGCGGAACAAGAGCGATTGGCAGAGGATTTGCGTTTACTCTATGTCGCATTGACGCGCTCTGTTTACCATTGCAGTGTCGGCGTGGCTCCGCTGATAAAAGGCAATAAGAAAAAGATCGGGGATACTGATCTGCATCAGTGTGCTCTGGGCTACCTGTTGCAAAAGGGAGTGAAAGGGGATGCTGATTTTCTGGCGACATCGCTTAAAGAATTAAGCGGGGATGGCATTGTTATATCATCAATTAATGAAACAGATGGTCATCCCTGGCAATCGCAAAGTAAAAATGATTTAGTCCTGTCGGCCAGGCAATTTAAACGCAGAGTCCAGGATGACTGGCGTATTACCAGTTATTCTGGTTTACGAAACTCTATGGTTCATCGTGGCAATGTTTCTGCTTATTTTGCTGGAGAAGAATCTATTGACGTGATTGTTCAATCTATTGCGCCAAAGCTTGATGTTGATGCTAGTGGTGAAAGACAGTTAGCAGAACAACTTGAAATGACACCCCATACATTTCCTCGGGGAGCTTCCGCGGGGACTTTTTTACACGCTATTTTGGAAGAACTTAGTTTCAGCCAACGACCTGATGAGAAATGGTTGGCAGAACAACTGCAATCAGCCGGATTTGATGAACGATGGAGTGGGACGTTACAGCAATGGATGACCGACATTTTTACCATTCCATTGAATGATGAAGGAGTGCAACTGGCAAAAATTCCGTTGCATCATCAACAGGATGAAATGCAGTTTTATCTGCCGGTTGAGCAACTTTTGCGATCTCAGACGTTGGATACGCTGATGCGTCGTTATGATCCGATTTCTGCCCGTTGTCCCCAACTGGAATTTCAGCAGGTGAAAGGAATGCTGAAAGGGTTTATTGATTTGGTCTTCTGTTGGCAAGGCAAATTTTACGTGCTGGATTACAAATCAAACTGGTTGGGAGAGGAGAGCCAGTTTTATACTCAACAGGCAATGGAAATAGCCATGATTGAACATCGCTATGACCTGCAATATCAGCTTTATACACTGGCATTGCATCGTTATTTGCGTCACAGGCTGGCTAATTATGATTACCAACAACATTTCGGCGGCGTGATTTACCTGTTTCTGAGGGGAATAGATAAACAACAACCGGGGAATGGTATTTTCAATTGTCGGCCATCGGCTGAATTTGTTGATGCTTTGGATCTGCTCTTCAGTGGTCATGAACAGTCTGAAAAAGAGAAAAATTGATGATTTCGTTATTACAACAGGCAGTAAACCTCAGACTTTTGCGTTCATTGGACTTACAGTTTGCTCATGCATTGATTGAGGATAAAGATCCTATTTTGTTGTTGGTGATGGCGCTGTTGAGCGCTGAAACTGGTGCCGGGCATGTTTGCCTGCCGGTTAATCGGATAACGCCAGAATATTTTTTTGATGGGCGACATCGTGAATTTGCAGAGCAATTATGGCGAGCTGCGGGAAAACCTGATGAGCAGAGTTTGCTGATAGCGCTGGAAAATTGTGCTGCGGTTAGTGATGGGCTTCAACCAACGCCAGTGGTGCTTTCCCATGACCGGCTTTATTTGCAGAGAATGTGGCAAAGTGAATGTCAGGTGGCGGCTTTCTTTTCCGGCAATCAACCAACCGATAATATTCAAGAACAGCAACTGAGAACTGTTTTGGATGAATTATTCATGCTGCCTGAGGAAACGGTGGACTGGCAAAAGGTAGCTGCGGCTGTTGCGGTGACTAGCAGAATTTCAGTTATTTCTGGCGGACCGGGAACCGGAAAAACAACGACAGTTGCTAAATTGTTGGCTGCCTTAATCAAACTTCATCCTGATAAAAAGCAGGTTATCCAACTGGCGGCTCCGACAGGAAAGGCGGCCGCCAGATTGACCGAATCTCTTAATAGTGCGGTCAGAAAACTGCCTCTGACGGAAGAACAGTTTGCATGTATGCCGGATCAGGCACAGACGATTCATCGCTTGCTAGGAGCGCAGCCTGATAGCCAGCGATTGCGCTATGATCGAGATAATCCACTGAGTTTGGATGTGCTGGTGGTGGATGAAGCTTCAATGGTGGATTTACCCATGATGGCTAGGTTGATTGATGCATTGCCTCCGAAAGCGAAAATTGTTCTGCTTGGGGACCGTGATCAATTGGCATCAGTGGAAGCAGGCGCGGTGTTGGGTGATATTTGCCGTTTTGCTGAACAGGGATACAGCATAACGAGGGCACAACAGCTAAGCAGATTAACAGGATGTCGGTTAGTTGCGGGTGATCAGCAAAATATCCCAGAGGTTCGTGAACGTTTGTGTCTTTTACGCAAAAGTTACCGCTTTAATGTAGATTCTGGAATTGGTCAGTTGGCTGCGGCCGTTAATCAGGGGAAGAGTCGACAAGCTCTCTCTATTTTGCAGCAACCGTTGAAGGATATCTGTTTTTACCCATTGTCCGACGATGAAGATTATCAGCGATTGCTGACAGAAACGGTATCGGGTTATCACGCTTATTTGCAACTGGTGGCAAAGCAGGCACCGGCCAAAGCGATTTTAGATGAATTTAACCACTATCGTTTGTTGTGTGCGCTGAGAGAAGGACCGTTTGGCGCCAGTGGGCTTAACGAGCGTATAGAACAGCTATTACATCGTCAGGGGCTTATTCGTCGCCCTGTCGGGACTTTCAGTCGTGGTTATGCTGGCCGCCCCATCATGATATCGCGTAATGACAGCACACTGGGCCTGTTTAATGGTGATATCGGTATTATGCTCAGAGACGAAAATCATGAACTGCGAGCTTATTTTCAGTTGCCTGATGGACAGATTAAAGGAATCCAGCCAAGTCGTTTGCCACAACATGAAACTGCATATGTGATGACCGTACATAAATCACAGGGTTCAGAATTTGACCACACAGCTTTGGTATTGCCAACGCAGTTTGTGCCGGTTGTCAGCCGTGAATTGGTTTATACAGCGATAACCCGGGCCAGAGAAAAACTAACTCTTTATGCACATGAAGCGGTATTGCGTCAGGCAATCCAGATGCCAACTCAAAGGCGAAGTGGATTAGCAGAACGGCTTAACTTACAGGTGGATTAACGTTTGCTCTGATAGACCGACTTGTGTAAAAAAATTTATATATTAATGATGTTGCCATATCTTCTCTGACATTTTTTTTGATCGTGATTTGTTCGGTTGTTGGATGGGCTTTTAAGCCCGACAATCAGATCATTAATGCCTTTAATGAGATTTCTGATTTGCCGTGCTGACTTCGGTAAATACGCCTTTTTGTTTTTGTAAAAAGTTATCGGTTAGGTGATTAAAAAATTCTCGTGCAGTGAACTAGAGATTACATTGACCTATACAAGATAAATGTATCTTAAACCTACCTATGCAAAATTTTTGTTATTTTTTAATTGAAATGTCTTTTCTTAGTCCTTCATGTTGATTGATTGTGAGTCGCAATCGTTCAGTCAGCCATATCGAATAGTTTCATCGTGATGGCTATATACTGATCGATATCTTAATTTCACCGATTCAAAAGATTCAAAAATAGTTGCAATGACTGAATCAAATTGTTGATGTTTATATTTTGTTATCAATGTAAATAACAAAATTATAAATTTAATAAATTTTAATATTATTGTGTGGTTAATGTCACAGTTTGTGAATATATTAAATGAAATTTATTATTATTTGATGATATAAACGCCTAATTATATGAATTGTGATTTGTTTACTAAACGGATTGCGGATATGTCTGGATAGCTTGCTAGGGGTGAGATGAATATCCAGATTTTTAATTTAAGGATTAAGTTGTCTGATGCAGGATAATGAAATGAGTACTGAGTCACCCCACTCTTCCCCGGAGCTGGATACCGGCCTGATTTGCTTGGCCATGTTGGCTAGATTTCACAACATAGCTATATCGACTGAACAACTTTCACACGAATTTTCCACTTCCAACCAAGGTCTTACCTTGAAGGAGCTGTTGCTGGCTGCTCGTCATTCAGGGCTGAAAGCTAAGGCTGTACACACAACACTTACCAGACTTGAACATACTCCATTGCCTGCCATTGCTATGGACAGAGATGGGCAGTTTTTTATTTTGGCCAAACTGGATAAAGAACAGGCTTTGATTCAGGACCCACGTTCGGTTCGCCCTGAAGTTATCAGCTTCGAGCAGCTTGAGCAGCGTTGGACAGGGCAACTGGTGCTTGTGCGTTCCAGTAACGGTCTGCCCGGAGAGACTTCACGCTTTGACTTCACTTGGTTTATCCCGGCTATCGTCAAATACCGCAAGTTGTTGGGCGAAGTTTTGTTGGGGTCTTTTGCTTTGCAGTTGTTTGCCCTGGTGACTCCGTTGTTCTTTCAGGTGGTCATGGACAAAGTACTGGTGCATCACGGCCTAACCACACTGGATGTTGTCGCGGCGGGATTGCTGGGCATCATGTTGTTCGAGTCGGCTCTGAGCGGTCTGCGTAGCTACGTGTTTGCCCATACGACCAGCCGTATTGATGTACAGTTGGGATCGAATCTGTTTCGGCACTTGATTAATCTGCCGCTGGCTTACTTCCAGGCAAGGAGAGTCGGTGATTCTGTGGCTCGTGTACGCGAACTGGAAAACATCCGCAGCTTCCTCACCGGCAACGCTATTACCCTGATGCTTGACGTGCTTTTTTCTCTGGTATTCATCCTTGTGATGTTCTATTACAGCGGCTGGTTGACCCTTGTTGTGGTGTTATCATTGCCGCTCTATGCACTCGTCTCGGGGTTGGTTACACCTCTCTTGCGTAAGCGATTACAGGATAGCTTCACACGCAACGCTGAGAATCAGGCATTCCTTGTCGAAACGGTCAATGGCATCGATACCCTAAAGTCAATGGCGGTTGAACCGCAGGCCATCCGCAAGTGGGACAACCAACTGGCGGCTTATGTTGCCGCAGGTTTCAAAACACAGACCTTATCCACTATCGCCAATGAAAGCGTCTCGCTTATCGGCAAGTTAGTGACGGTCGCCACACTCTGGCTCGGTGCGCGTCTCGTGATAGAGGGGCAGCTATCGGTGGGGGAACTGATAGCATTCAATATGTTGGCCGGCCGTGTTAGCGGCCCGATCATGCGTCTTGCGCAACTGTGGACCAGCTTCCAGCAGACCGGAGTCTCAGTGCAGCGTCTGGGAGATATCCTCAATTCCCGTACTGAATTGTCTCAGGCTACACGTAGCACAGTACCGCCGCTCAAGGGGCAGGTAGAGTTCGAACAGGTGCATTTTCGTTATCGGGCTGATGGTTCTGAGGTGCTGCGCGGCGTCAATCTGGTCATTGGCGCGGGAGAAATCATTGGTGTAGTGGGCCGCTCCGGTTCCGGCAAAAGTACTCTGACCCGCTTGTTGCAGCGGCTCTATGTTCCAGAGCGCGGACGGGTCATGGTCGATGGCATGGACTTGGCATTGGCTGATGTGTCCTCGCTGCGCCGGCAGATTGGCGTGGTGTTGCAGGACAATATGCTATTCAACCGCAGTATTCGTGAAAACATTGCTTTAAGCGATCCGGGTGCGCCGCTCGAAATGGTCATGCACGCCGCCCGCATGGCTGGAGCTCATGAATTCATCCTTGAACTGCCCGAAGGTTACGACACCATTGTGGGTGAGCACGGCGCGTCACTTTCGGGTGGTCAACGGCAACGGGTAGCCATTGCCCGAGCCTTGATCGGCAATCCTCGCATTTTGATTTTCGACGAGGCGACCAGTGCGCTGGACTACGAGTCTGAACGGGTGGTGCAGCAGAACATGCAAAGCATTTGCAAGGGGCGTACGGTCATCATCATTGCTCATCGGTTGTCCGCTGTACGCGACGCGCATCGTATCCTTGTGATGGATCGCGGGCAGATCGTTGAACAGGGAGCCCACGCCGAGTTACTGGCGCGTCAGGACGGCCACTATTCACGACTGTATCGAATGCAGCAGGGCTGAAAGGCTTCCATTTCCAGAACGTACGATGAAAACGGTTAATAACGTAATCAATGGTTAATAACACCATCAGAGGCAGATGTGATCGAGATAAACATACTCCGATTCAAGGAAAATAATTTCAAATGAGCGCCACCCTTTCCTTATTGCAGCGTTATCGTCACGTGTGGCGTGAGTCTTGGCGCCAACGTAAAAACATGGACGTGTCGCCGCGACTTGCTCATGAATTACAATTTTTACCGACGGCTTTGGAGTTGCAGGAAACACCTGTTCACCCAGCACCGAGGATTTTCACCTGGGGCATTATGGGTTTCGCTGTATTGGCGTTGCTCTGGGCCTACATCGGCAAAATCGAGGTAGTGGCTATCGCCCCGGGAAAGGTTGTTCCCAATGGCAAGACCAAGTTGATTCAATCCAGCGAAACGGCGGTGGTCAGAGCGATCCACGTCAATGACGGTCAGTCGGTGAAAGTCGGCGAGTTGTTGGTCGAACTCGATCCGACGGCGGCGAGCGCCGACGTCAACCGGATTCAGAGCGAGCTGCTGGCTGCTCGTATCGACAGTGCGCGGAGTGCCGCCATGCTCGACGCGATCAATCAACAAAAGTCGCCGGCTTCGCTGGTAGGAACGATTGACAACGCCAACCCTGAGCAGGTGCTCAGTGCCCAACGCTGGCTACAAGGACAATACCAGGAATACCGCAGCAACCTGGAGTTGGTGGATGCAGAAATTCTCCAACGCAGCGCCGAAATCCAGTCAGCCCAATCTCAGGTGGCTAGCCTGCGAAAAACGCTGCCGATTGCTACACAATTGGCCGAGGATTACCAACGGTTATTGACGAAACAGTATGTGTCACGGCATGAATATCTGGAGAAAGAGCAGACGCGACTGGATCTGCAACGCCAGTTAAGCGTACAACAGGCCAGTGTCTTGCAGTACACCGCCGCTCAGGACGAGGCGCGACGTCGGCGTGAGACTGTTGTTGCGCAAAATCGCCGCGCCATGCTCGACCTGCAACAGGAAGCCAACAAAAAAGCAGCGACCTTAGTTCAGGAGCTGGCGAAGGCCCGCTATCAGGAAACCTTGACCAGCCTCAAAGCCCCGGTGGCCGGCACAGTTCAACAACTCGCTATCCATACTGTCGGTGGCGTGGTGACACCCGCTCAGCCGCTGATGGTCATCGTTCCCGCAGACCAACCGGTAGAAGTGGAGGCCATGCTGGAAAACAAGGATGTAGGTTTCGTCCATGTTGGTCAACCGGTCACCGTTAAGGTGGAAACTTTTACTTTCACCAAGTACGGCACCGTTGACGGCGAAGTGCTGAACGTATCGAACGACGCTATCGAGGACGAAAAGCGTGGACTCATCTATAGCAGCCGTATTCGCTTGAAGTCTGATCACGTGCTGGTCAATGGTCAGAGAGTCCCACTGTCTCCGGGCATGTCGATCACGGCAGAAATAAAAACCGATCAACGTCGCGTGATCGATTACTTCTTGAGTCCATTACAGCAGCATCTGGATGAAAGTTTGAGAGAGCGATGAGAGAACGGTGGGTCGTAAAGACAGCTCTGTAAACCCGGTTCGCCATATTCACCGTTTTCCGGGTTTGAGATAAATGACCGTTAATGTTTTTAGCAGCCTTACTTTATTTGGAGTGATGAAATGAAAGTATTACGTATACACGAAAGGTTCAAAAACTGGCGCAATATGATTATTTTCATGAGCTGCACTTTGTTAATGGCATGCTCTAAGCCGATGGATATATACAAACCGATTGACGTGTCGAAGTCTGGTCAATCAGTTAAATTTGATTTTGAAATCAGCAAGGTTAGAGAGTATCGGGTTTCCCTATTATTTGCGATTGGGGATAGTCAGGAGGAAAAAGAAAGGCGATCTGAGTTATTCCGTGCTCATGTTGATGGAGTTGCCATACCTATTACTTTTCGTCTGGTTAAAGACGGCAAAGTTCTTTTTGACGAGGAAATAAACACAGTGGGTGCAACGCTGATGCATACCGTCCATTATAAAGAAAAAAATATAGATACGGCGGTACGTACTATTGACATATTTCAGTTCACTCCCGGACATTACTCGATGGTAATTACCACCCTGGAAGATGTGCCAGCTTTTAATGGTATTGAGAGCTTTGTACATATTACGGATAGTGTATTCAATGGTCAGATCTACAATCTGTTATAGCAGCTCTATTCCCAGAGTAGATAATATTAATCCGGTGGCGATTTTGATCAAGTCTGAATTCAGTAATTATGTGCCTTTAGTAGGCATGTAATTAGACGCCAATTTAATAATGCTTATTGAAAGTACAAACAAAGAAAATATCAAAGTTTGGAGTGATGTGATGAGAGTATTACAGGTACATCAAAGGTTCAAACACTGGCGAAAAATGATTGTTTTTTTAAGTTTCGCCTTATTATCGGCATGCTCTAAGCACATTGATGCTATACGCAAACCAATTGATGTGTCGCATTCGGGGCAATCCGTCGAGATTAATTTTGAACTTAGTAAGCGCAAGGCTGGGGATTATCAGTTTGCCCTGCTGTTTTCCAATGGCCGTAGTTATGCTGAAATGGAAAGGCGAGATAAGTTGTTTGGGCGTGTTGATAAGGATGGGGTTGCAATCCCCATTTCGCTTCGTCTGGTTAAAGACGGTAAGGTTTTTTTTGACGAGAAAATAAACGCAGTGAGGCTCGATGGGTGGGAATCTTTCTATTACGAAGAGAGAAGGGTAAATACGACTGTGCGAGAAATTAAAACACTTTCGTTACCCTCCGGACGTTACTCTGCGGTAATTACCACCTTGGAGGATGTGCCAGCTTTTAATGGCATTCAGAGTTTTGTAGAGCTTGCGTATTTTAATCCGAAGATTTAAGAAGATTTAAAATGGTATCGATATAAACAATGAAAATACCAAGGTGTGGAGTGACGTGATGAAAATATTACAGGTACACGAAAGATTTAAAAACTGGCGCAACATTATTATTTTTCTGAGCTGCATTTTATTAGTGGCATGTTCTGAGCCCATTAATATATACAGACCGATTGACGTATCGCATTCTGATCAGTCAGTCAAGATTGATTTTGAAATCAGCAAGAAGGGCGATTATCAGTTTGCCCTGCTGTTTGCTACTGGGCGTGGTTTTGGTGAAATGCAAAGGCGGGATAAGTTGTTCGGGAGTATTGATAAGGGCGGGGTTGCCATCCCCGTTTCACTTCGTGTGATTAAAGACGGTAAAGTTTTTTTTGACGAGGAAATAAATGCGGTGGGGTACGGTTGGGGGCGTACCGTCTATTACAAAGAGAGAAGTATAAATACCGCGGTGCGCGATATTGAAATACTGGAGTTACCCCCCGGACGTTACTCTGCGGTAATTACAACACTGGAAGATGTGCCTGCTTTTAATGATATTGAGAGTTTTGTAGAGCTCACTTATTTCAAGCCGAAGATTTAAACGGGTATTAATATAAACAAAGAAAATATCAAAATTTTGAGTGAAGAAATGAAAATATTACAAGTACACGAAAGGTTCAAAAACTGGCGAAATATTATTGTTTTTATGAGTTGCACCTTGTTAATGGCCTGCTCTAAGCCCATTGATATATACAAACCGATTGACGCGTCGCATTCAGGTCAGTCAGTCAAAATTGATTTTGAAATCAGTAAGAAAGGAAATTATCAGTTTGCCCTGCTGTTTGCTAAAGGGGGGGACTATGAGGAAATGAAAAGGCGGCTTGAGTTGTTTGGGGATATTGATAGGGACGGGATAATAACCCCTGTTTCACTTCAGATAATTAAAGATGGCAAGGTTTTCTTTGATGAGAAAATAAACGCTGGAGGATATGGCTGGGGACGTACCTTCGATTACGAAGAAAGGAGTATAACCACGGCGGTGCGAGAAATTAAAACGTTTTCGTTACCTCCCGGACATTACTCTGCGGTAATTACCACCTTGGAAGATGTCCCTGCTTTTAATGGCATCGAGAGTTTTGTTGAGTTCGCCTATTACAATCCGAAAATTTAAGAAGATTTAAAATGGTATCAGTATAAACAAAGGAAATATAAAAATTTGGAGTGATGAAATGAAAGTATTACATATACACGAAAGGTTTAAAAACTGGCAAAACATTATTATTTTTATGAGTTGCATTTTATTAATGGCATGTTCTGAGCCCATTAATATATACAGACCGATTGATGTGTCGCATTCTGATCAGTCAGTCAAAATTGATTTTGAAATCAGCAAGAAGGGAGACTATCAGTTTGCCCTGTTGTTTGCTAGAGGGCATGGTCATGATGAAATGAACAGGCGAGATGAGTTATTTGGGAGTATTTATGATGACGGGGTGACAACTCCCGTTTCGCTTCATCTGGTTAGAAACGGTCAGGTTTTTTTTGACGAAAAAATAAACGCAGGGGGATACGATGGGGGACACTCCTTTGATTACGAAGAAAGAACGGTAACTACGGCGGTGCGAGAAATTAAGACATTTTTGCTACCCCCCGGGCGTTACTCTGCGGTTATTACAACCCTAGAGGATGTGCCTGCTTTTAATGGAATTGAGAGTTTTGTCGAGTTCACCTATTACAATCCGAAAATTTAAGAAGATTTAAAATGGTATCAGTATAAACAAAGGAAATATCAAAATTTGGAGTGACAAAATGAAAGTGTTACGTATATATGAAAGGTTTAAAAATTGGCGAAATATTATTGTTTTTATGAGTTGCACCTTATTAATGGCCTGCTCTAAGCACATTGAGACTATACGCAAACCGATTGATGTGTCGCATTCTGGTCGAACCGTCGAGATTAATTTTGAACTCAGCAAGAGACAGGCTGGAGATTATCAGTTTGCCCTGCTGTTTGCTACCACGGATGATTATGATGAAATGAAAAGGAGATTTAAGTTGTTCGGGAATATTGATCATGATGGGGTTGCAATCCCCATTTCGTTCCGTCTAGTTAAAGATGGTAATATTTTTTTTTGACAAGGAAATAAACGTAGTGAGGCTTGATGGTGTGCAAGCCTTCTATTATGAAGAGAGAAGGATAAATACGGCTGTGCGAGAAATTAAAACACTTTCGTTACCCTCCGGACGTTATTCTGCGGTAATTACTACATTGGAAGATGTCTCTGCTTTTAATGGCATTCAGAGTTTTGTACAGCTCACATATTTTAATCCGAAAATTTAAGAAGATTTAAAATGGTATCAGTATAAACAAAGGAAATATCAAAATTTGGAGTGACAAAATGAAATTATTACGTATATATGAAAGGTTCAAAAACTGGCGAAATATTATTATTTTTATGAGCTGCACCTTATTAATGGCCTGCTCTAAGCCCATTGATATATACAAACCGATTGATGTGTCGAAGTCTGGTCAATCAGTTAAATTTGATTTTGAAATCAGTAAGGAAGGAAATTATCAGTTTGCCTTGCTGTTTGATAAAGGGAATGACTATGAAGAAATGAAAAGGCGGCTTGAATTGTTTGGGAATGTTGATAAGGACGGGGTAATAATCCCCGTTTCGCTTCATCTAGTTAGAGATAGCAAGGTTTTTTTTGATGGAAAAATAAACGCTGTGGGAAGCGGTTGGGGGCGTTCCTTCGATTACGAAGGAAGAAGAATAAATATAGCTGTGCGAAACATTAAAATATTTGAGTTACTCCCCGGACGTTACTCTGCGGCAATTACCACCTTGGAGGATGTCCCTACCTTTAATGACATAGAGAGTTTTGCAGAATTCGCCTATTTTAATCCCAAAATTTGATTTGTTCAGAAAAAACAAAGAGAAATAACCAGTAGAGGAAATAATAAGTATGGAAAAGAAGTATACCGTAACCTATAAAGTTGCTCCGATGGGGGCTAAGTATATTTATCAGGCCGATAAGAATAAGCACAAGGCGGGAGATGTACATTCTTCGTTTGGCGGTCATATGTGGTATGTTTTAAGTGACGGGAACGGAAATGAAAAAAGTTACGGTTTCGAGTCACGGTATGATGAACTGTGGGGCGAAGGGCAAGTAACGAATAATGATAATGCCGCCTACCAAGAGACCTCTTACAAAACCACCGTAGAATTGTCTGAATTTCAGTACAACAGGTTAAAAGTTTTTTCAGAAGACCCATCGTTAGTTGGATTTGATGCTAAGCATTACAACGTGGCTAAAAACAGTTGCGTGGATTTCGTATTTGCATCATTAAAAGCCATTGGCTATAACGAAAAAGGTTCCAAGGGAGAACTGTTCCCTAATCATAATCCTATGCATTTGCGTGATATGTTGCAAAATAATGGAAGTCGAATTATCCGTGACAACTTGAGTCGTTATATTCGTTATAGTGATTTTTATTATCTGGACGATGAAAGTGGTCGAGCATGTTTATGGCTTAGACCAGAGGATACTAAAATCACTCTACCGATGAAGCCATTGATTAACATCGATATCGTGTCCACGCCAAAACCTCTGCGGTATATTCAGGGCGAAAACAAAGCTCAGCAGGATGTTGCTAACGGGTTTATACAAAATTCCGCAACCCATAAAATGTCTGCCCGCGGGGATATGCTCAATAAAACAGACTTCACTTCAACCCAAATGGCTGGCCTTGCCACCGGTGGTATTCGTCCCGGTGAAATGCAGCTTGATCCCAATGTCAAGCCCAACAGCTATCTGTCGGAGTTCTACAAGCCTTTCTACCAACCCGGAGACATCAGCAAGCTGGACTTTGGCTTACGCAATGCTGTGACGTTGAATGGCTTGTCGGCGATGACAACGTTTAACACTTATGTTGACCCGCTGTTATTGGATCTGGGCGGCAATGGTGTGCACATGACCGACATTCGTGACGGCGTGCTGTTCGACATGGATAACAGCGGCACGCTTAAGCGCAGCGGCTGGGCGGATCGCAATACCGGGATATTGGTGATCGACGATGGTAGCGGTCAGATAAAAAATGCCAGCCAGATGTTCTCCGAATACTACGGTGGTAAGGCCGGAATAAACGGTGCCGCTGGCGAAAAAAAATTCAAGGATGGTTTCGGTGCTTTAGCCAGTGAAGATGCTAATAAAGACGGAGTGATTGATCAGAATGACCCGATCTGGAGCAAGCTGCGGGTTTGGGTCGACAGTACCCGCGATGCGAAAGTCGGTGTGGGCGAACTCAAGACACTGGCGGAATTGGGTATTACTCAGATAAACGTCCGGGCTTCGAACAAAACGGAAGTCCGTGATGGGAATAAAGTTGTTGCCAGTGGATCGTTTACTATCAATGGTAAAACTCAGGAAATGCTAGCCGTTGATTTTCTTGGTGATACCGTTAGCAACACCCTGAGCACTCAGGGGGCTGGTACGAAAGTGACTTCCACCACCAACGATATCACTACCACGGCTTACGCCAGCCAGAGTGAAACAGATGAAACCCTAAATGCGGAGCAACTGGGAGTAAGCAATCTGTATGGTGGCAGCGGCAATGATACGTTGATTGCGGCAAAAACTGGTAGCTGGCTGGTCGGGGGCGCAGGGAGCAATACCTATGTCGGTGGTACCGGCGATGACGTTTTTGTTATCAGCGCTTCTGACGATACGAAAAACATTCACGGCAATGGCGGGCACGATACGGCGATCATTGTCGGTAACCAAGGCGTAGAGCTGAACATGGGTCAAGCCAGTTTAACCATCGCCGAAGGAGGGAGCGGCAACGATACTATCATAAGCGGTAGTGTCAACGGTGTCTTTATCAAGGGGGGCTCCGGCAATTCGACTCTGATAGGTGGCATGGGTAACGACGTCCTGGTCGGCGGCAGCGGGCACAACACCATCGTTGGTGGCACGGGTAAGTCGGTTATCTATGCCGGTCCTCAGGGCGACACAATCTATGCTTCCGAAGGCGGCAGCATTATTCACGCTGGCGGCGGCGATGATAAGATTTTTGGCGGTTTTGGTGACGATGTGATCGAAGTGGGTCACGGCAATGCTACGATTGATGGGGACGGCGGGATCAACATCGTCAGCCTGCACGGTAACCACGGCGACTACCAAATTACCCGTACCGACAGTGGGTATGTAGTGGCCGATAAGGTCGCCGGGCGTGACGGCACGGTCACGCTGAAAAATATCCAAAAACTCAATTTTTCAGATATTTCGGCGGTTGATTTACAAACACCCAATGCGATGCCTGTCGAGGATGTCCTCACTCACGACAAGGACGGCAAGGTTTTTGATCGTACTCAGCCACATCTGATTGCCGCAGAAAGTCTGTTGGCTAACGATCAACACCTTAACAGTCAGGGTACCCTGCGCATTGCCAATGTTGGGGATGCGATAGGCGGTACGGTCAAACTCACAGCCCAGGGCGATGTCTTGTTTACGCCGGATGCAAATTACACCGGTGTCATTAGCTTTAAATATGGTGTAACTGACGCAGCCGGGAATCCGTCAGCATCGGTAGTCGATCTAAGCAGTGGGGAAACAGCGCCGATGCGCGCCGTTGCGACATTACTGACCCCGGAAGTCCCGCTTGATCCATTAGCTGCTCAGCAATGGTATTTGAGCGATGCCAACATTCTGCCGGTCTGGAAGGACTACACCGGCAAGGGGGTACGCATTGGTCAGTTCGAGCCGGGTGGTAAGTTTGCTACCGCGCCTGAAATATTTGATGTCAATCACCCCGACCTTGCGGCGAATGTCGACAAAGCCTGGTTGCAGACTCAACAAACCAATGGCACCTTGCCGAATGTGGTCTCCAACCACGCGACGATGGTGGCGGGTGTGATGGTCGCGGCGAAGAATAATACCGGTGGCGTCGGGGTTGCCCATGATGCTACGTTGGGCGGCTATTATCTGGCTAATGATGGAGCCGATCTTGCGGGACTGGGGCATATGGTCAGTTTTGATATTGCCAACAATAGCTGGGGATTTGCCAACGATTTCGCGCTCAGCAGCTTTCAGGGCGGCTCCATAAATACTGCCGCGTCGCTGAGCATGAATGCGCAGTATGCGGCGGCTAATGGTCGTGGCGGGTTGGGTACCGTCATCGTGGCGGCGGGCGGCAACCATCGTGCAGAAGGCGGCAATGCCCAAGGGTCGCTGACCAATAACAACCGCTTTTCGGTGGAAGTCGGTGCAATCAATGCACAGGGCGATTTGTCGACTTTGCAGATTGGCTCCTCACCCTTCTCCAACCCGGGAGCCAGCCTGTTGGTTTCGGCGCCGGGCAGCAATGTCGTGTCTACCAGCTATATGCTGAAAACCGAACGTGGCTCAACTTTCGGCAATGACTATACCAGCATGCAAGGCACCAGCTTTGCCGCGCCGATAGTCTCCGGTGTTGTTGCGTTGATGCTTGAGGCCAACCCGAACTTAGGCTATCGGGATGTGCAGCAGATCCTTGCTCTATCCGCTCGCAAGATCAATGACCCCTCTACCGCATGGAACGATAATAGTAGCCATAGCTGGAATGGCGGCGGTATGCATACCAGCAACGATTACGGTTTCGGTCAAATCGATGCGCGAGCCGCTGTTCGCCTGGCTGAATCTTGGATGACTCAAAGCACCGCTGCCAACGAGTTCGTCTATAGCGCATCCAGCGGCCCTCTGGGGAAAACCTTGGCAGCAGGTGAAACGCTGACGTCATCCATCGCCATGAATGCCGGTCTGAATGTCGAACATGTCGAGATCGATTTTGACGCTCAGGTAGGCCGTCTTGGCGATCTGACGCTCAAACTGATCTCTCCTGATGGCACTCAGAGCATCTTGCTCAATCGTCAGGGTAAGGTTCCAGACGGCATGCCGGGCGCGAGTGCGACTGATCTAGGTAGTAGCCAGTCGGGGACGTTCAAATACAGCTTTATGTCGACCCATGATTTTGGTGAACGCTCGGCTGGCAACTGGACCCTACAGGTGAGCGATGCGAATTCCGGCCTGCCGGTCACATTAAATACCTGGTCGCTACGTTTGTACGGCAGCAAGAGCACCTCGGATGACACTTACTTTTACACCGACGAATATATCCAATCGGTGGTCGGGCAGGCCAACCGCGCGGTGTTGGATGATGCGGCGAATGGCGTGGCGGGAGGGCGTAATACTCTCAATGCGGCGGCTGTTTCGCGGGATACCTCGGTCAACTTGCTGACTGGCGTTGCCAACATTGGCGGCACAGCGTTGACAATAAAGAATCCGTCGGGCATTCAGAACATTGTCACCGGCGATGGCAACGATACGCTGGTTGCTGGTAATGCCGATGCATTGCTTGATGGCGGGCGTGGAAACAATACACTGGCAGGCGGTGCGGGCAAGGACTTCTTTGTGGTCCACCGCCGTGAGGCGGGTAGCGATATCATTAGCAACTTCGAGGCGGCTCGTGGCGAGATCATCGATCTGGTCGGATTTCGTGGAAAAACGTTTGCCGATCTGTTGCTGACGCAGCAGGGGGCGGATGTTAAGGTCGATCTGGGTAAGGGGCAGAGCATTGTCCTGAAAAATCAGACACTCGCCGGGATCGGTGCGGCGAACTTCAAGTTCCAGGACACCTTTATCGCCCCGGTGGCTTATACGAGTAGCGACGCCTCAACGCTCCAGCCACAAGAAGGCTTGGGAACCGTGATCCTTAAGGGCGGCGGCAAGGGCGTCATGCTCACTAGCGATGCTCAGGGCCAGATGAAATTTAGCTTGAATGGGACGATCTATAGCCATGACAGTGCGGCGTCAGACGTTTTTGTGGTGGCAGCCCAACTGGGTGTCAAGGACTACAAGAATGCATTACGTGGCTTCCGGCACGGCATTGATAAAATTGATTTGCGTCAAACCGGTGTCACTGATTTCAGCCAACTCACAATTGCTAAGAGTAATCGTGGCACGATCAACGGCCTGTCACAAATTCATGGCGTTGAAGTTATCTTTAATGGGGCCAGCGGTACTGATTCAAACGTGAAGTTACTGTATCTCGATACCTTGGACATTTCGCAGGTCGATGCGGCCGACTTCCTTTTTGCGGAGCCTACGCCGGATTTGGTCCCAGCGGTCAAGCCAGTGGTGACGCAATCTCTTGATAAACCAACGATTACTGTACCGGGTTCATTGACACCAATTGTCGCCCCCCTTGGCGTTGATAAGTCTTTACCACTTTCCCCTATCGACCTGAAGCCGATTAGTATTCCCCCAAGGAAGCCGGTTAGCATTCCCCTTATTGACTGGAATCTGACTAAAATTTCTTCTATTGATATTGACCGGGATATGATTAAAGTTACCCCTGTTAAGCTGGAGCCGATTAGAATTGGCACTGGCTTTGTCGACCTGAGGTCGCATTTTGACCAGAATGTTGACCGGATGTCACTGATTGACCGGAAGCCGACTAGCACTCCTCCTGTTGAGCCGCGCACAACGCTTAACGTTCCGAAAATTGAGCCAGCAGCGGAACCTACACCGGTGACTACTGACCCTAATTCCATTACGGTCGAAATGCCCTTTGCTAAGGTTACGTTGGGGGACGAGAGCAAGACTATCAATGTGGAAGCTATAGGTGGCAATGTGGTTGCCGGCAGCGGTGATAATAAGGTTAATGTGACCGGCCGGAATTCCAATATCACGCTAGGTAATGGTAACAATGTCATTGTCGGCAAGGTCGACAGACTAACAGTCGGACATGGTAATAATCGCATTACTGGCACGGGAATTTCAGCGAAGGTGAAAGTAGGGGATGGTAATAACAATATCGTGACTAGCGGTGATATGTCGACGGTAGAAGTAGGGGATGGTAATAACCATATCGTGGCCAGCGGTCGTATGCCGGAGGTGAAGGTAGGGGATGGTAATAACAATATTGTGGTTAGCGGTAGTACGCCAGAGGTGAAAGTAGGGAATGGTGATAACTATATCATGACCAGTGGTATTATGTCGAAAGTGAAAGTCGGGGAGGGTAATAACCATATTGTTACCAAGGGAACTATGTCGACGGTAGAAGTCGGACATGGGGACAACGATTTGGAATTTAGTGGTGATATGGGGGACTTGGTGTTCGGAAAGGATATTAGCCCTGAGCGTTTGTGGTTCCAGCATGAAGGGCAGGATCTGCAAATTTCGGTCATTGGCAGCAAGCAGGAGGTAACACTGCATAATTGGTATGCCAGTCCTTCCGAACGACCAGGTAGCATCATGGCGGGTGACGGTCATCGGTTGATGGACAGTAATGTCGAAAATCTTGTCCAGGCTATGGCTGCCTTCGCGCCGCCGACACCTGCGACCACAATGCTCGGCGATGTCGAGCAACAGCGGCTGCAACCTGTGCTGGCAGCTAACTGGAACTGATCGGTAATAAGGCCCGCGATGGTTATCGCGGGTCTTCATAAATAGGTGAATTGCGCCGTTTAAATGTAAGCGCCCCATATGAGGACTTCTGTCTTTCGACAGGCAAAATGTCTAACTTTTGGGGCGCGCTTTCATCATTTAATATGAATGGAAAATACAAAATAACCATTTATTTAATCGCCAAGTATGTCAGTCAGTGTGGAATTAAAAACAGATTAATGGTGTTGCGCTTATTATGTGAATCCAAGATGCCGTAAGTTTAATATCATTGCCGCTGAATTCAGGGCAATGTAAACCTTTCGGCATAAATACGTTTATTGTTGTGGTTCTAAATTCAGCATAAGAATCTTAGAACGGCGCTGATAGTTGTATAACACTTGTTTCTGAATCGGTAGCATTGAGAGTTCTGCTGGCTCAAAACCCCGTTCCTGGAACCAATGAATGCTGCGGGTAGTCAGAACAAACAGTTTTTCCAGTCCGAACTGTTTGGCGTGCTCCGCAATACGATTTAGTAATACTTCACCTCTTAAAGAGCTGCGGTATTTAGGGTGAACCGCTAAACAAGCCATTTCGCCAATTTTCTCCTCAGGATAAGGGTAAAGCGCAGCACAGGCGATGGTCAGGTTATCGCGTTCGATAATGATGAATTTATCAATTTCTCTTTCAAGTTGTTCTCTTGAACGGCGAACCAGAATACCTTGTTGTTCCAGTGGGCGAATAAGTTCGAGAATACCACCAATATCATTGATGTTAGCTCGGCGTATTTGTTCTGCGCTTTCCATCACTATTTGAGTGCCAATACCATCTCGGGAGAATAATTCTTGAAGTAGAGAACCATCAGCTTGATAACTTAATAAATGGCTGCGACGAACGCCACGACGGCAAGCTTTTACTGCACTCCGTAAAAAACGGATTGTACCTGAATAGTAGTCACCTTTAACTTCTAGCTCTTTAATCAGCTCTGGTGCTTGATTAAGGAAAACTTCCGATAGAATTTTTCCGTTTTTGTCTTGTACACCTTGAGTAGAACAGAAACCAATCAGTTTTTCAGCTTGTAGTTTGATAGCCAACTGAGTAGCAATATCTTCAAATGGCAAATTGAAACTCTCTCCAGTAACAGAAACTGCAACAGGGCCAATTAGCACGATTGCGCCATTGTCTAATTGGCAATTTATGGCATTCTCATCGATGCGGCGAATTTTTCCGCTGTGGCAATAATCCACCCCATCATCAACGCCAAGAGGTTGAGCTATAATGAAGTTACCGCTGACGACATTAATATTGGCTCCTTGTAACGGGGTATTATTCAGGTTCATAGAAAGACGTGCGGTAATATCCAGTTGCAGCAAACCAGCAGATTGTTTGACTAATTCTAATGTTTTATTATCGGTTACACGGGTATGTTTGTGGTAAACCGGTGTGTAATGATGGTCTGCAAGATTTTGTTCAATTTGAGGTCTGGCGCCATAAACGACGACTAGGCGGATACCCAAACTATGCAGTAATCCTATATCGTTGATGATATTAGAGAAATTTTCATGAGCAATAGCTTCTCCACCAAGCATAATCACAAAGGTTTTACCACGGTGTGCATTGATGTACGGAACAGAATGACGAAATCCTTCAACTAATTCGGTGCTGCGTTCTTTCATAACAGACTCTCGATTGAATTTTTATTCTTAATTTATGCTTTTTTATTCCTTTCGAGAGGAAATGGCAAGAGGCAATTCAGATAAAAACATTTTCATGTACCTGTAGACGTTAATAATTCCTGATTATCACTTAAATTCAGCTCCCATAGGCGTATACTTAAAATAAGTCTGTGTGGAGGTAAATGAAAATGGCTAAAAATCAGATTCAATT
>NZ_JFGV01000059.1:0-31377 GCF_000612035.1 Photorhabdus aegyptia
CCGAATGAATTATTTAAAGGAATACGAACATGTTTACTTCCGGATTAACGATGTTGCACTTATTATGTGAATCCAAGTTTAATTTTAATACCATTAATATATTTATTACCCTCTTTGGTTTTAAACCTAAAAATCAAATACAAGAAAAAGGAAAAACGAGAAAATCAGAGTATCGATTTAATGAAAATGGATGAATTTAAATTACAGGCTCAAAATAGCCCAATAAAAACCATTCATTAAATGAATTTTTAATTGAAAAATAAGAAAACTCTCGGAATGGGAATCACCCTATTTGATATCACCTTTTTAACCATATTCATTTTATCTTTTTACCTGCCTTTCCATTTAACAGCCTATTCACATCCATATTTAATTCGTTTATCGACAATGTTATCCATCCACTTATTTTACATTTACCTAACCTGACATGATCATTTAAAATCACAAAAACAAAAATATTAAAGACCTCATATAAAAGACGGATTTAACTATAAGTGCATATTTTTAAAAACACGTTAATCAAACTTAATCCAACCCCATTAACTATTAATAGCAAGTTGAAAAGAAACCAGCGAAAAAAGAATATTATCCGAAAAAACATAAAGGGGAATCTTTATACCATCAAGCTATTTATTGGTTGATTTATAAAGATAAAAGAAAGAGTGATAACTTATAAAAACTGTTCAAAATTGCCAATAAAACAGCATCAACAAAGATAAAAAGCAAGTATGATTAACGTTGATTAAACGTAAAAAAAATATACCATGATGATTAAACTTAATAGAAATCAGGTAGTAAGAGCAGTAAGAACAACGATTAAAACCAGAGGTTAAAAAAATAGCTTTTAATAGCCATTTAAAACCTGCTCACCATAAAACCATCAGTGAAAAATG
This sequence comes from Photorhabdus aegyptia, assembly GCF_000612035.1. Classification (NCBI taxonomy): domain Bacteria; kingdom Pseudomonadati; phylum Pseudomonadota; class Gammaproteobacteria; order Enterobacterales; family Morganellaceae; genus Photorhabdus; species Photorhabdus aegyptia. The sequence continues at coordinate 894 of NZ_JFGV01000059.1, forward strand.
AGAAAAATAATTAACTTTATCAATGATTATAAATAACGTTTCATAATTTTACTACACATGACCATTTTCAACTCATTGTTATACATATAATTATAAGTGACATAAGATGTATAACCATTTTGAAATCTCATTTATACCCCGTAAAAAAGGCAAATAAGAACATAAAATATTATTAAATGAATTTACTGATTTATTTAAACATCATTTAAATAGACATGGCTTTAAGAGAAAACCTAAAATCATATGGCGAGACTATTTTAATAAATAAAATATTTTATTTTTATAGCCCAAGTCTTTTCAAAACTGACCCGGTAAGAATAATCTTACCGGGTTTTTATACTCCAAATAATCCGTAACAACTGACTGGCTATTTAGAGAATAATTTTCGCTTGCTGTATCACATCAATCAGCGGTTGAGGCCAGATACCTAGCGCTAATACCAATAATGCGGAAACCAGAACAACCATCCCGCCGGCAGTCGATGCCCAGTTCCTTGGCGTGTCGCGGTTAAGGGCCTTTGGCGCAGGCAGGTACAAACTGACCATCACCCGCAGGTAGTAATACAAACCGATAGCACTACCTACCACCACAGCCCCCGTCAGCCACCACAGTTCCGCTTTCACACCCAACACAATGACGTAGAACTTACCAATAAAACCAAATGTCATTGGTATCCCCGCCAGCGATAACATCATCACCGTCATCACCGCAGACAGAATAGGTTTATGCCAAAACAGGCCACGATATGAGTAGAGGGAATCTGCATCCGGTCCTTTATATGGGCTGGACATGAGGCTAACAACGCCAAATGCGCCGATACTGCTAAACAGATAACCTGCCAGATAGATACCGACCGTCTCTTCTGAAAGCTGGTGATTCTGTACCGCCACCAGCGCCACCAATAAATAACCCAGGTGAGCAATAGAAGAGTAACCAAGCAGACGTTTGATATTTGTCTGGGTCAACGCCATCAAGTTACCGAACAGCATAGAAGCAATGGCAATAACGGTTAATACCGTGCGCAATGCTTCGCTATCCGCCATTGGCGCTTCAACAAACAAGCGCACTACTACCGCGAAAATCGCTATCTTACTGGCTGTTGCCAGGAAGGTAGAGACCGGAGCCGGCGCTCCCTGATAAACATCCGGTGTCCAGAGATGGAAAGGTACCAGTGATAATTTGAAGCCAAGGCCAACAACCAGCATACCCAAGCCTGACAGTATCAAAGGTTGATAGATATAGCTGTCAGACAAACGATGCCCCAGTGCAGCAAAAGAGAGATCGCCTGATTCCGCATATAACAACGCTATACCAAACAGCATGAAAGAAGAGGCTGCCGCAGACAGCAGCATATACTTGATAGCCGCTTCCAGAGAGCGTTTCTGGCGATATGCATAACCAATCAAACCAAACAGCGGCAAAGTTAATAACTCAATGCCGATAAACAATGATGCCAGGTGGTTTGCACAAGCCAGAAGAATCCCGCCCACTGTCGCAATTAGCACCAGCAAATAGAACTCTTCTTTGTTATCTGGATAATTTTCTAACCAGGAATAGGCGAAAGTCGTCGTTGCCAGGCTCGCAACCAGCACGAGACCGATATAGAGCATTGCATAGCGATCCACATGAACCAGTGGAGTGACATCCATCGCTTCTTGCTGTCCGACAAAATAGAGAGACAGCAGAGCCAGATTCAAACCTACCACGGTCAGAGTGGTGTTAATAAAGTGATCGCGTCGCCACGCAATGGACAGCATCACAACCACTACCGTCAATCCGACGATCAACAGCGGTAACAGCGCGATCAGTTGTTGAGGAGTTATTGTCATGGCGAATTACGGCCTTGTAGTTGAAATTGAAGCTGAATACCAGGTCTGGATGTTATCCATCGCTGCCGCTGAAGTATCAAGGATAGGTTGTGGGTAGAAACCCATCACCACCAGTAATATCAACAGCACCATTACAATGGATACTTCTCGCATATCCATCCGTCTTAGTGGTTCATCTGATTTTGCCTCACCGTAGTAAGCACGCTGCATCATATACAGGGCATAAACAGAGGCGAAGACCAGACCAAATACAGAAATCGTTATAATTAACGGAAATTCACTAAAACTACCAAACAGGATCATAAATTCACCGACGAAGTTACCGGTCCCCGGCATCCCTAGTGTCGCAACAGCAAAAGAGAGCGATAACGCAGGCAAGAACTGCACACGTTTCCACAAGCCCCCCATGAGATTCATATCACGGGTATGTAAGCGCTCATAAAGTTGCCCACAGAGAATAAACATGCCTGCGGCTGACAGACCATGAGCAATCATCTGAATAATTGCCCCTTGGTAAGCAAGCTGGCTGCCAGAATAGATCGCGATTAACACAAACCCCATATGAGAGATACTGGTGTAAGCAATCAAGCGTTTGATATCTGTCTGGCTGAATGCCATCCATGCGCCATAGAAGATCCCGAGCACACCGAACCACATCGCAATCGGTGTGAACTCATGAGAAGCTTCCGGGAACAACGGCAAAGCAAAACGCAACAGACCATAACCTGCGGTTTTCAGCAAGATGCCGGCTAAGTCAACAGAACCCGCTGTCGGCGCCTGACTGTGCGCGTCAGGTAGCCACCCATGTAAAGGCACAACCGGCATTTTTACCGCAAACGCAATGAAGAAACCGAGCATCAGCAAGTATTGAACGGTGTGTGACATTGGTGTATTCAGCAATTTTTCATAGCTGAATGTCCACTCGCCTGTTCCATTATAGTGAACCAGTACCAGCGCCATAATCGCAATTAACATCACCAAGCCACTCGCCTGGGTGTAAATGAAAAACTTGGTCGCCGCGGTGATACGAGTCTTACCGCCTGAACCTCTGTGGCCCCACAGTGCAATCAGGAAGTACATCGGCACCAACATCATTTCCCAAAAGAAGAAAAACAGGAACATGTCGATAGCGAGGAACACCCCCATCACACCACCCAAGATCCACAGCAGGTTCAAGTGGAAAAAGCCCTGATATGGCTGATTTTCCGTCCATGAACAGAGAATAGCCATCAGCCCCAGTAGTGCGGTCAACACCACCATCAGCAGTGATAAGCCATCCAAAGCAAGGTGAATACTGATACCAAAACGTGGGATCCACGGCATAAGAAATTCCTCTTGCCATTGTGGGATCCCTTGTGGATTAGCCAAGGTGTAGTCCCCCTGCACCCACAGTTGCAGAGAGAGCACCAGAGTCAACCCCATCGAGATTAACGCGATCCAACGCGGTACACGGGTACCGAAGCGTTCAGCCTGCCAACTCAACAGGCCACCGATGAAGGGCATAAGAATTAGCCAAGGTAATAGCATGGCGCAATGTATCCCTTAAATTAAACCAGTAGCAGCAGAGCTAAAACCAGCACTGCACCCAACCCCATAGAGGCAACGTACCAACGGACCTGTCCATTTTCACTCAGGCTAAGACCTTTGTTACTCCAGCGTGATAACACCGCAGGAATATTCATCAGTGAATTTAGCGGATCGTTTCGCAATACATGCGTAATGTTCTTGAACGGCTTAACAAATACCCAGTCATAGAGAACATCAAAACCCCAAGCATTAAACCACCATACGGAGAAGAAACGCCCCGGAGCACTTCGTGCCACACCATTCACTAACTGACGTTTACCCAGATACAGTGCCATTGCCAACAAAATACCCGCTACAGCGACCACGCCAGAAACCACTTCCAGGGTCATTTTGCCTGTGTGATCCGTTGCATGGCTTCCCGGCAGCACACCCGCCAATGGCGGCACAATCAGTGCGCCCACAAAGGTGGAAAGCACCAGCAATACCAGTAACGGAAAATGATGGGTAATACCTTTTACAGGATGGGCTTTTGTTTTCGCCTCACCGTGGAATACGATGAAAATCATGCGGAAGGTATACAAGGAAGTCATAAATGCCCCCGCCAGACCAGCCAGCATTAGGTTGATATGACCATGTGACATCGCTCCCCACAGAATTTCATCTTTACTGTAGAAACCCGCAGTGACGATTGGCAACGCGGATAACGCCGCGCCGCCCACCAAAAAGCAGACATAAACCAATGGAATGGATTTACGCAATCCACCCATTTTGAAAATATTCTGCTCGTGGTGGCAGGCCAGAATGACGGAACCCGATGCCAGGAACAACAGCGCCTTAAAGAAAGCGTGAGTCATCAGGTGGAAAATTGCTGCATCCCACGCCTGAACCCCCAATGCTAAGAACATGTAGCCAATCTGGCTCATGGTTGAGTAAGCCAATACACGCTTAATATCGGTTTGCACTAACGCTGCAAAACCAGCCAACACCAGCGTGATAGCGCCGACAGTGCCAACCAGTTGCAGGATTTCCGGCGCCATCAGGAATAGACCGTGGCTACGCGCGACCAAGTACACCCCGGCGGTTACCATCGTTGCCGCATGAATCAGCGCAGAAACCGGCGTCGGACCGGCCATCGCATCGGCCAACCAAGTTTGTAACGGCAATTGGGCTGATTTACCTACCGCTCCCCCCAATATCATCAGGGTTGCCCAAGTAATCACTGAAGAACCGGCTTCCAGATGCTGTGGAGCTAAAATCGCCAACTCGCGGAAGTTCAACGTTCCCAGATTGTCATACAGAATGAACATGCCGATAGCCAAGAAGACGTCACCCACACGAGTAACAACAAAGGCTTTCATTGCCGCAGCGCCATTCGCCGGGTTGGTATAGTAGAAGCCAATCAGCAAATAACTGCACAGCCCTACCCCTTCCCAACCGAGATACATCAGCATCATGTTATCTGCCAGAACCAGTATCACCATGCTGGCGATAAACAGGTTGGTATAAGCGAAGAAACGGGAATAACCCTCTTCACCACGCATATACCACGAGGCATACATATGGATCAGGAAACCAACACCAGTCACCACACTCAACATGGTAAGCGATAAACCATCAAGCACCAGAGTAAACGGGATACTGAAATTCCCAACTTCCATCCAGTTCCACAGGTTCTGACTGTAAACCAGATCACCCGCGCCATTCTGACTGTTGAAATCGATAGCGACCCATAAGGTAACCAACGCAGCCAAACCAACAGAACTAATCCCGATGGTGGCTGATGTATTTTCAGACCAGCGGCCACGGGAAAATGCCAACAGCAAAAATCCCAGCAGTGGCAGCAGAATTGTTAAATAGAGTAAGTTCATCCGCGCATCTCACTGACTGTATCAATATTCAGATTCTGGCGACGACGATAGAGCTGCAATAACAGCGCCAGGCCAATACTCGCCTCTGCTGCTGCCAAGCTGATAGCCAAAATAAACATCACCTGACCATCTGGCTGGCCCCAATAGCTGCCTACCACAACAAAGGCCAAAGCCGCAGCATTAATCATCACTTCGAGCCCAATTAACATAAACAACAGATTACGGCGAATGATGAGCCCGGTCAGGCCCAACACAAATAGAATAGCCGCCAAAATCAGTCCATGTTGAAGAGGTATCATGGTTGTTCCTCCGCATTTCGGTTGCTGAGCACTTCACCCTGTTTATGCTCACGGCCTATGTGATACGCCACCACCATACCGGCAAGTAATAGCAAAGAAGCCAGTTCAACGGCCAATACATACGGACCAAACAAACTGATACCCACTTCTTTAGCACTGATAACTTCACCGGTGATATTGTCAGCAATATCGCCATGAGAAACATTGATAATGGTATACACCAGCACAACAAGCAGCACCGCTGACAGTATCCCCGGACCAATCCAAGTCCTCGGTTTCAACCAGACACGCTCTTGTTCAACAACAGATTTGCCAAGGTTAAGCATCATCACCACGAAAACAAACAGCACCATAATGGCCCCGGCGTAGACGATGATCTCCAGCGCACCAGCAAAATAAGCGCCAAGCGAAAAAAACACCGCTGAAAGCGCCAGCAGAGACACAATCAGATACAAAAGCGCGTGTATCGGATTGGTATGGGTAATCACCCTGATAGTTGCCAATATGGCAATCAGCCCGGCAGTATAAAACGTAAATTCCATGAATATCGCTCCTTACGGCAACAGGCTTTTAACGTCGATAGGTTTCGCTTCATTGTCGGCTTCACCTTTTGATTTGCCGTCAATCGCCATACCTGTCTTACGGTAAAAGTTATAATCAGGATATTTACCCGGACCTGAAATCGTCAGGTCCTCTTTTTCATACACCAGATCCTGGCGCTTAAACTCCCCCATTTCGAAATCCGGCGTTAATTGGATCGCAGTCGTCGGGCAAGCTTCTTCACATAAGCCACAGAAAATACAACGTGAGAAGTTAACGCGGAAAAATTCTGGATACCAACGACCATCTTTATGTTCAGCTTTTTGCAGTGAAATACATCCCACCGGGCAAACCGCCGCACACAGGTTACAGGCAACACAACGCTCTTCACCGTCCGGATCGCGCGTCAGCACAATACGGCCACGGTAACGTGGCGGCAGATAAACCGGTTCCTCTGGATACATTTGGGTTTCGCGCTTATGAAAGGCATGCAAGCCAATCATCCAAATACTGCGTACCTGGGTGGCAAAACCAACCACTAACTCTTTTAATGTCATGGTTCATTCCCCCCTTATTGAGCGTTGTACAAAATCACTGCCGCAGTCGCCAGCAGGTTAAGTAAGGTTAGCGGCAGACAGACTTTCCAGCCAAACGACATCACCTGGTCATAACGCGGACGTGGTAAAGAGGCGCGTATCAGGATGAACATCACCATGAAGAATGCCGTTTTCAACGCAAACCAGACAAACGGCGGCAAGAACGGACCATGCCAGCCACCAAAGAACATTGTCACAATCAGGGCAGAAACCGTAACAATACCGATATATTCACCAACGAAGAACAGACCGAATTTCATACCGGAATATTCAATATGATAGCCGTCAGCCAGCTCCTGTTCTGCTTCCGGCTGGTCAAATGGATGACGGTGACACACCGCCACACCCGCGATAGCAAAAGTCAAGAAGCCAAAGAACTGAGGAATGACATTCCACATATGCTCCTGTGCATTGACGATATCCACCATATTGAAAGAATCTGCCTGCGCCACAACGCCCATAAAGGAGAGGCCGATAAACACTTCGTAACTCAGTGTCTGCGCAGAAGCACGCATCGCCCCCAGTAATGAGTATTTGTTGTTACTTGACCATCCAGCAAACAGCACCGCATAGACAGCCAGACCCGCCATCATCATAAAGAACAAAATACCGATGTTCAGGTCGGCGGCCATCCAAGTCGGCGTGATCGGCACAATGGCAAATGCCAGCAACAGAGAAACGAAACCAATCACCGGCGCCAAGGTAAAGATCATTCTGTCGGCAAACCGGGGTACCCAGTCCTCTTTGAAGAACATTTTGATCATGTCAGCGACGATCTGTAACGACCCACCCCAACCTACACGGTTTGGCCCATAACGGTTTTGAAACAGCCCTAGCAAACGACGTTCGCCAAAGCTCATCAATGCCCCACAGACAACCACCACGACCAAGATCACCACGGCCTTGAGAACAGCGATCAGCACATCAATAATTTCGGGGGTTAACCAACTCATTATGCAACCTCCCGTAAATTATTCACGGAAACACCCGCCAATACTGGAGGAATGCCCGGCATTCCCATTGGCAAACCAATCTGCCCTTGAGCAAGATTTTCACTCAGACGAACTGCCAGACGCAGTTGCTGACCAAAACAATCAAACTCCAGAACAGAACCCGTTTTCACACCCAATTGATCCGCATCTTTGCTATTGAGCATCACATAAGGCTCCGGCATACGTTCCTGAATCACATCAGAACGCTGAGTTAACTCTTCACTACCAAACAAATGGTGGTAAGGAGCCACTGTCCACTGGTTATTTTGTGCAGTAAAGGCTGTCGGGATCTGATCAAAATAGTTCAAACCGCCGTCAGTGGTTTCAATCAGACGCACACCGGGATCACCAAAGCGCAGATGACCACCTACCTCCGCCTGGAATTTGTTCCAAGCCTGTGGTGAGTTCCAGCCCGGCGCCCATGCAAATGGCACCTGCTGACGATAGGCATCTGGGCTATTGTTACCTTCCATTGAAAAAGCGAATGGCGAATCGACATCCTGCGGCTGACGTTGCTCATGTACGCTGAGATTCGCCAACATTGCAGTACGACCACTGTAACGGTGCGGTGAACGGGCCAGTTTCTGACCACGGATGCGGAATGTAGAATCAGGCGCGGCGTCAACAATGCCTTTAAGCTGTGGCATTGTTTCAACACAGGCATCAATAACATGGTCGAGCTGCGTCCAATCTAAATGGCGTTCAGTATAAGTTGTGTGCAAGGAGTGCAACCAACGCCAACTCTCCAGCATCACCACCGATTTGTCGTAGAAAGAGGGTTCAAAAACTTGGAAATAACGCTGCGCCCGGCCTTCCTGATTTACCAGCGTACCGTCACTTTCTGCAAAGCTGGAAGCTGGAAGAATCAAATGGGCTTTATCCATGATGGCAGTGCGTTGATGATCAACCACAACCAAGTTTTTCAGCTTGCTCAGTGCATCGTCTACCTTATCTGCTGCGGCATGCCGATAGAGATCATTTTCCATCACGATAGCCGTATCAGATTCACCACTGCTTATCCGTTGCAACGCAACATCCAGTGGTTGAGCCTCCATCATTCCCAATCCAATACTATTCGCATAGATTGCAACAAACGACAAACCGACATCTGAACCTCGGTCTTTCAGTGCCCAGGCAACATTGGCCGCTGCTTGAATAATCGCATCACTACCGACGTTACTGCCGCTGATAATCAGTGGTTTCTTCGCGCCAATCAATGCTTGCGCAACCATTTCCACTTTAGCTTTCAGTTCGTCAGGCAAATTCTCGACTGCCGGCGCAGTGTTATCCAATGCATGAGCGACTGCAAAACCAAAACGCGCCTGATCATCAACCGGCGCGCGATAATTCCACGCGGCGATATCATCCAGACGAGTATCATCCACGTTGGTCACAAACAGGGGATATTTCGCACGCTGACCAATATTCATCACAGCGGCAATTTGCCAATCAGCAACTTTCTGAGCGGCCGCCATTTCGCGGGCTTTACCTTTCACCGCCTGACGAACTGCCAGTGCCATCCGGGCGCCGGTTTGCGTTAGATCTTCACCTAAAATCAGTACCGCATCATAGCTTTCAATTTCACGCAGCGATGGTGTATAAACGCCGCCCTGTTGAAGAATTTCCAACATCATATCAAGGCGTTGTTGTTCAGCCGCGGCAATCCCGCTATAGAAGTTTTCCGCGCCCACCAGTTCACGCAGTGCAAAGTTACTTTCCAAACTAGCGCGTGGGGAACCGATACCAATGGCATTTTTGGCCTGACGTAAAATATCCGCCCCACCCTGCATAGCCTGTTCAGCGTTAAGCGAGATCCAATGATCACCACGCAATTGCTGTGGCTGACGAGGACGATCCTTACTGTTGACATAACCGTAACCGAAACGACCACGGTCACACATAAAGTAGTGGTTTACTGTCCCGTTATAACGGTTCTCGATACGGCGTAATTCACCATAGCGCTCTCCCGGGCTGGTATTGCAACCAATGCTGCACTGTTGGCAGATACTTGGCGCGAACTGCATATCCCATTTACGGTTATAACGTTCAGAGTGGGTTTTGTCAGTAAATACCCCTGTTGGACAAATTTCCACCAGGTTACCGGAGAACTCACTTTCCAGCGTGCCGCTTTCAGGGCGACCAAAATAGATATTATCGTGAGCGCCATAGACACCAAAATCAGTGCCGTCGGCGTAATCTTTGTAGTAACGCACACAACGATAACAGGCAATACAGCGGTTCATTTCATGAGAAATAAACGGCCCCAATTCCTGATTGTTGTGAGTACGCTTAGTGAAACGGTATTTACGGAATGTATGACCGGTCATCACGGTCATATCCTGTAAGTGGCAATTGCCCCCTTCTTCACACACCGGGCAATCGTGCGGATGGTTAGTCATCAACCACTCAACCACACTCTCACGGAACTTTTTAGCCTCTTCATCATCAATCGAGATAAAAGTGCCATCCGCTGCCGGAGTCATACAGGACATTATCAAACGACCGCGCGTATCATCCGCATTTTGATATTGCTTCACCGCACACTGGCGGCAAGCGCCAACGCTTCCAAGCGCTGGATGCCAGCAAAAATAAGGAATATCCAACCCCAAAGAGAGGCAGGCTTGTAACAGGTTATCAGCCCCGTCTACATCATATTTTTTGCCGTCTACATGTATCGTAGCCATAGTCAGCATGCTTCCAAATGACCTGCTTTTCAGCAAGTGTTAATCAAAAATTCTGCTAATCTCGTGAAGAACCCATTACCAACGCTGTTTCAACAGGTTTGACTGGATGCCCGTAATGAAATGGGTGTTCCCATAGTCTTTAGTCACAATTCCAGCTTCGAATTCATCACGGAAATATTTGATGGCGCTCTGTAGTGGTTCCACGGCCCCTGGTGCGTGAGCACAGAATGTATTACCTGGCCCAAGGAAGCGACAGAGCTGCTCCAACGTTTCAATATCCCCCGGTTGCCCTTCCCCACGCTCTATTGCACGCAGGATTTTCACGCTCCACGGCAACCCGTCACGACATGGAGTACACCAGCCGCAAGATTCACGGGAAAAGAATTCTTCAAGATTACGGGTTAAAGAAACCATGTTAATTTCATGGTCAACCGCCATTGCCAAGGCCGTGCCCAAGCGGCTGCCCGCTTTAGCGATATTTTCGAAATCCATTGGCAGATCCAAATGCTCAGCGGTCAGGAAGTCAGTCCCTGCCCCACCTGGCTGCCATGCTTTGAATTTCAAGCCGTCACGCATACCGCCGGCATAATCTTCAAGAATTTCACGGGCAGTCGTACCAAATGGCAATTCCCACAAGCCCGGGTTTTTCACCCGACCGGAGAACCCCATCAGTTTGGTACCAGCATCTTTACTCTTGCCCGCACTTAGACCGATATACCACTCTTTACCGTATTCGAGAATTGAAGGAACGTTGCACAAGGTTTCAACGTTGTTGACGCAAGTAGGTTTACCCCATGCGCCGGAAGTGGCTGGAAATGGCGGTTTCGAGCGAGGATTTGCTCGTCGGCCTTCCAGTGAGTTAATCAGCGCGGTCTCTTCACCACAAATATAACGCCCTGCGCCGGTATGAACAAACAACTCAAAATCAAAGCCGCTGCCCATAATGTTTTTACCCAACAAACCCGCCGCCTTAGCTTCTTCAATGGCTTTACGCAGATGTACAGCCGCTTCCACATATTCACCACGCAGGAAGATATAGCCACGATAAGCTTTCAAGGCAAAGGCGCTGATCAACATCCCTTCCACCAGCAGGTGAGGAAGTTGCTCCATCAGCAAGCGATCTTTGTAAGTACCCGGCTCCATTTCATCTGCGTTGCATAGCAGATAACGGATATTCATGCTTTCATCTTTTGGCATCAGGCTCCACTTCAAACCAGTAGAGAAGCCTGCGCCGCCACGGCCTTTCAGCCCGGCGTCTTTTACCAGAGAAACCACTTCATCAGGGGACATGCTTTTCAGTGCTTTTTCAGCGCCACGATAACCACTTTTGCTACGGTACTCATCCAGCCATACCGGTTGTTTATCATCCCGTAAACGCCAGGTAAGAGGATGGTTTTCCTCGGTACGAATAATTTCTTTTATTCCTGAATATGCTGTCATGGATACTGCTCCAGTAACTTTTCAATCTCTTCAGGTCTGACAGAACTGTGCGTATCGTCATCGATCATCATGGTCGGGCCTTTGTCGCAGTTACCCAGACAACAGGTTGGCAACAGCGTAAAACGCCCATCTTTCGTCGTCTGCCCCGGACAGATATTCAGATGTTTTTCAATCGCAGCCTGGACATCCTGATAACCGGTAATATGACAAACCACGCTGTCACAATAACGAATAATATGGCGGCCCACCGGTTGACGATAAATCTGGCTGTAAAATGTTGCCACACCCTCTACATCACTAGCGGGAATACCAAGCACATCAGCAATCGCGTAAATGGCGCCATCCGGTACCCAACCACGATGTTTCTGTACAATTTTCAATGCTTCTATCGAAGCGGCGCGCGGATCTTCGTAGTGGTGTTTTTCATGCTCAATAGCATCGTGCTCTTCGATACTCAGCACAAAATCTGCTTTTGCCTGAGACTCTGTTACGTTAACCACATCAAGTCGCGCTTGTTGAGCACTCGCGTTAATTTCACTTTGCATAGTTAGCGATCCACATCAGACATAACAAAATCGATACTGCCCAGATACACGATCAGGTCAGACACTAAGCCACCGCGGATTACCGATGGGATCTGCTGCAAATGCGGATAACTCGGTGTACGGACGCGGGTACGGTAACTCACAGTACTGCCGTCGCTGGTGAGGTAATAGCTGTTGATGCCTTTGGTGGCCTCAATCATTTGGAAAGATTCATTTGCCGGCATTACCGGTCCCCATGACACTTGCAAAAAGTGGTTAATCATGGTCTCAATATGCTGCAAAGTACGCTCTTTGGGTGGTGGTGTCGTCAGTGGGTGATCTGCTTTGAATGGACCTTCAGGCATATTGTCCAGACATTGCTTCAAGATTCGCAAGCTCTGACGCACTTCTTCCACTTTCAACATCACGCGATCATAACAGTCGCCGTTATTACCAATCGGCACGTCGAAATCGAAATTTTCATAGCCGGAGTATGGACGCCATTTACGCACATCAAACGCAATGCCCGTCGCCCGCAACCCAGCGCCAGTGGTGCCCCATTCAAGGGCTTGTTTGGAATTATACGCGGCAACCCCAATAGAACGGCCCTTCAAGATGCTGTTTTTCAGCGCTGCTTTCACGTAGGAATCAAGGCGTTTAGGCATCCAGTTCAGGAAATCGCGCAATAATCTATCCCAACCACGCGGCAAGTCATGAGCGACACCGCCAATGCGGAACCACGCCGGGTGCATACGGAAACCGGTAATCGCCTCCACCAGATCATACACTTTCTGGCGGTCAGTAAAGGCGAAGAACACCGGCGTCATCCCGCCAACGTCCTGAATGAAAGTTGAAATGTAGAGTAGATGGCTGTTAATACGGAACAATTCCGACAACATAACGCGAATGGTTTTTACCCGGTCAGGCACTTCAATTCCCGCCAGTTTCTCCACCGCCAGCACATAAGGCATTTCATTAACACAACCGCCTAAGTATTCAATACGGTCTGTATAGGGAATATAACTGTGCCAAGATTGGCGCTCTCCCATCTTCTCCGCGCCACGATGGTGATAACCAATATCCGGGACACAATCGACAATCTCTTCACCATCCAGTTGCAGAATGATACGGAACGCACCATGAGAAGAGGGATGGTTAGGACCAAGGTTAAGGAACATAAAGTCCTCATTCTCGGTACCCCGCTTCATTCCCCACTCTTCTGGTTTGAAAGTCAGCGCTTCCATTTCCAGATCTTCTTTCTGTCTGGTCAGTTCGAAAGGATCAAATTCCGTCGCACGAGCGGGATAATCCTTCCGCAACGGATGCCCTTCCCAAGTCGGCGGCAACATAATACGACGCAGGTTTGGGTGGCCGTTAAAGACAATGCCAAACATTTCCCATGTTTCACGCTCATACCAGTTGGCATTTGGAAACAGAGGAGTTGCAGTCGGCAGATTCAGGTCTTTTTCACTGAGGGCGACCTTCAACATAATATCGCGGTTACGCTCAATAGAAAGCAGGTGATAAAACACAGAAAAATCTGCCTCTGGCAGACCCTGGCGGTGAGTACGCTGGCGCTCATCCATGCCATGCAAATCGAACAGCATGACATACGGTTTGGGCAGTTTCTTCAGGAAAGTCATTATTTCCAGTAATTGTTCACGCTTCACCCAGACAACGGGTATACCAGTACGGGTTGGCTGAACAGTAAAGGCATCCGGGCCAAAGTGGTTACGCAGCTCACTCACAACCGGATCATCAAGATGGTCGTGAGTTTGCCACGCAGGCCGGGCGCTTTCTTGCGCTATCTGATCTATCATCATTTTTCACCACAACGCTTTGATCAGTGTTCGTTTTGATCAGGATTAGTATCGCAACACATTGCTCTGGTTACATTCATTAGGCTACTTTGAGTCACGCCTACTGTCTAAAAGACAGATTCTAAACTTCGTCTGGCGTACGCAGATTTTTCACTGCGATACGTTCCCCGTGCTTACGTTCTCTTTCTGACTGCATATTGGCACGGTAAACCCCTTGATCTCCCACCACCCAAGACAGCGGACGACGCTCTTTGCCGATCGACTCCTGTAGCAGCAACAAAGCTTGCATATAAGCTTCAGGACGAGGAGGACAGCCAGGAATATAAACATCAACGGGGATAAACTTATCGACGCCTTGAACTACAGAGTAAATATCGTACATACCACCAGAGTTGGCGCAGGCTCCCATAGAGATAACCCACTTCGGCTCAAGCATCTGGTCATACAAGCGCTGAATAACCGGCGCCATTTTGGTAAAACAAGTGCCAGCGACCACCATAAAATCCGCCTGACGGGGTGATGCACGTAAAACTTCAGCGCCAAAACGAGCGACATCATGAACAGCGGTAAATGATGTGGCCATTTCCACATAACAGCAGGAAAGACCAAAGTTGTAGGGCCACAGGGAGTTTTTACGTCCCCAGTTCACCATATCATGCAGAGCATGCTCCAGTTTGCCCATGTAAACACTACGGTGGACATGCTGCTCCAGTGGGTCTGCGACAATTTCCTGTTTTTGCAGGGGATAACGGTCATTCTCACCGTTCGGATCTATGCGGGTGAGCGTATAATCCATCTTTAAATGCCTCGCTATTACTGCGGATGACTATTGTTAATGTTAATCACAACACTTGGTTTACTTACCTGGCGGCTTGAACGAGATGGCGTCCAATTCAGCGCCCCAATACGCACCAGATACAACAAGCCTGCGAGTAACACCAAAATGAAAATGCTTGCTTCGATAAAGCCTAACCAGCCACTCTCTTTGATAGAAACTGACCATGCATATAAAAACAGCGCTTCAACATCGAAGATGACAAAGAACATAGCGACCAGATAGAACTTGGCCGACATACGGAGACGAGCACTACCGACAGAATCAATACCGGATTCATAAGGGACGTGTTTTGCCCGGGCTTTCGCTCTTCCGCCCAAGAAAAACGCCCCTAACAGCATCAAAGCACACAGACCGAAAGCACCTAAAAGAAATACCGCGAATGCCCAGTGATGGGCAAAGAGTTCAGTGGATGTTGACATACTCATTGCTTACTCATCAAAAGTGGTGTCAAAAGTGTCTGCTCTTTTGTCTGGCAGTGTTGCACCACATCGATTCAAGGGAAGGGGTAACAACCAAATCTGAAACACTGTTAATCAATGATTGATGGAGTGAATCTTCTTGGTTTTTACTCCTCTCAACAATATTTTGTCTGTTATGACAAAATTAATCTAACATTTATTTACAAACAACAAACTTAGTCTTAACGGATCGTGCTGCCGCGCTGCTAAAACGTGTCAGTAAACTGGCATGCGAATAGCGGCGGAAACTAGTCTAACCGATAACTCGCTTTTACTACATCATTATCTCAGGAAAAACCTGCCTTTCCACTGCTACATAGGGAGTATTTCTTTGATCAAGTACACAATTTGACAGAAAAAAATTTTACTGCTGATGATAATTCATTCAAATCTGAAGAAATTATATTTTTATCCATTAGCGACAAGAAAAGTTCCCGTTCACTACAGAAATTCTTATTTCATCAATTCAGCGAATTATTACTTTGTTAACAATATAACAATTTGTTAACCAAATCAGGGGGGTGTTAAGAAAAATGCCACCGTATATTTAATGATTACGATAACAACAAAATAAGATGAATTCAGTTGATGATTTCTTATAAATATATCTAGGGAGCTAATACCTCCTTCCGTCCATAATGGAGGTATTAGCAAAGACAAGCGTTTCAGATATTACTCATCAATAATATCGTCATCATCAGGAAGTTCTTCTGGAACACCCGATATCGTGTATGGCGTTTTCTTATTCTCTATAGCACTAAAAACCGTCAGAACAGATTCATTTTGTTCATTGCTATGTCTATAAAGAGAGAATTGAGTTTCAGGCAAACGAGGAAGCCCTTCACTCTCCCCTAAAATACGCAGATCGGCATTTTGCATTTCCAGAGGACGGGCAGTAATACCGACTTCTGCATTCACCGCCGTGCGAACCGCCGACAGAGAAGCGGCTTCATAAGCAATCCGCCACGATACTCCCACCTCATCCAACGTATCCAACGCCAACTGACGGAATGGATTGGTTTCATCCATCACAACCAGTGGCACAGGCTCATTTGGTTGTAGCTGGAAATCAGGGGCGCAATGCCATAATACCGGTGTTGAGCGCAGAACAGTCCTTGGATGATGACTGATCTTCGCGGTTGTGAGCGCCAAATCGATCTCATGGCTATCCAGCATACTTTCAATAAATTGAGTACGCTTTATACGGACATCTATTGCCATCCGCGGATAAACAGAAGCGATGCGATTTAACAAAAAAGGGAGCAGTGTATCCACCGTATCGTCGGATGCACCGATTCTTAGTTCGCCTTCTGCATCGCTATAGGTTAATGATGCGCTGGCATCATCGTTAGCGCGCAGAATTTGTCTTGCATAACCAAGAAGTTGAAGACCATGCTCTGTAAGAAGCTTATTACGGCCGTGGCGGGCAAACAGCTCTCTGCCCACCAACTGCTCTAAACGTTGCATTTGCTGACTTACAGCCGATTGCGTTCTGCATACTGCTGCTGCTGCTGCTGCAAAAGTATTTAAATCAGCAACAGCAACAAAAGTTCTTAGCAGATCGAGATCGAGATTCATTATCGGACGATTTGCATTTATCATTGTTTATTCATCACTTTTTTTTGATTTTAATTACTAACTAACCTGGTGTTTTTACGTAAGCACTATCAAATTAAATTAACATCGCTTAGACAGTACTCTACTCTATTAAATAGGGCAAAGATTTACTGCTGTTTTTTTACCTATTCAACCCATTGCGGGTTTTATTTTCTCCTCTTCGTTAGCAAAAGTTACTCGGATTCCTAAATAAATTGAGGACAATCCCTATTTACAACACCCTATATGTGATTTCTAGTTTGGTTATTTTGTTTTCTGACTCACGTCAAAGAATAACATAAGTTATATCAGAAAAACTAAATATAAAGTAAAAATCTACAATATCACTAATGTTTAATAATCCTATTCAGATAAATTTACAACTAGTTTCCAGAAATGATCAAAAATATTGTTCGATCTTTCTAAAATATATAGTTCTGAATTGCCAATTCAAGGCAAATCTTATACATAAGAATAAATTATACAAACACAACAATTTTTATTGGCAAATTGAACCATGATCACTTTCTGCCCAAAATGGCGCAATCAAGCCGTTATCACGTTAAAAACACCCCATTTCCACACTAGAAAACACCCACAATTAAGATTATAAATTTGATCTTGTGAATAAATTCAGAATTTAACGCTGACATAATTTGCATAAAAAGATACTCAAATAACAACTTCCCTACTAAAACAACCATTTTAACCAAATATATCAAGGCATCTTCAAAACATTCAGCGGGAAGAGTACATTAAATGTTACACACTATGTGCCAGGCGACCCCTTTTTTTACCAAGATAAGGTAAGACTCTCTATGCTAGCAGTTAAAAAATCCAGCAAATTGGATAATGTTTGTTACGACATCCGCGGCCCCGTACTCAAGGAAGCGAAACGCCTTGAAGAAGAAGGGAATAAAGTCCTCAAATTAAATATTGGTAATCCAGCCCCCTTTGGTTTTGAAGCGCCAGATGAAATCTTGGTAGATGTTATCCGTAACTTACCAACCGCGCAGGGTTATTCAGATTCGAAAGGTCTGTATTCCGCACGCAAAGCTATCATGCAACATTATCAAGCCCGGAATATGATGGATGTGACCGTTGAAGATATTTATATCGGCAATGGCGTTTCTGAATTAATCGTTCAGGCAATGCAAGCATTACTGAATACCGGTGATGAAATGCTGGTTCCTGCGCCTGATTATCCTCTCTGGACTGCGGCGGTTTCACTTTCCAGCGGCAAAGCCGTACATTATATGTGTGATGAAGGGTCAGATTGGTTTCCTGACTTAAACGATATCCGCAACAAAATTACACCTCGTACACGTGGGATCGTGATTATTAACCCTAATAATCCAACGGGTGCTGTATATAGTAAAGAATTGCTGTTGGAAGTTGTTGAAATAGCCCGTCAACACAATTTGATTATTTTTGCTGATGAGATTTACGACAAAATCTTATATGACGATGCAGAGCATCATTCAATTGCCGCGCTCGCCCCTGATCTGTTAACGGTAACATTTAACGGGCTATCCAAAACATACCGGGTAGCAGGTTTTCGTCAAGGCTGGATGGTATTAAACGGCCCGAAAAAACACGCTAAGAGCTATATTGAAGGTTTAGAGATGCTGGCATCAATGCGTTTATGTGCCAATGTGCCAATGCAACATGCTATTCAAACTGCTTTAGGTGGTTACCAAAGTATCAGTGAATTTATTTTACCTGGTGGTCGTTTGTATGAGCAGCGTAACCGAGCATGGGAATTAATTAATCAAATCCCCGGCGTTTCCTGTGTAAAACCTAAAGGCGCTTTATATATGTTTCCCAAAATTGATACGAAGCGCTTTAATGTTCATGATGACCAAAAGATGGTGCTTGACCTTTTATTACAAGAGAAGGTTTTGTTAGTGCAAGGAACCGCATTTAACTGGCCGGAACCTGACCATTTCCGCATCGTGACGTTACCAAGGCTCGACGAACTGGAGATGGCGATTCAAAAATTCGCTCGATTTATTGGCAAATATCACCAGCAAAAATAATCTCCGTTCACAGAAAGAGATTACTGATAACGGAGATTATTCATACCATACGTTCTGTCGGTGTAGAAGAAAACCTATTTCTTCTATTCCGATAAATCCAGCCTGTCCGATAAACCTAGCCTGCCCGTTTTTCCCTTACTGAGGAAAACCGCACCTGTCAGAGAGAAATCCTTGATAACCATTTCCATAGCTTTCTTTATTGATGCCAAATGATGACTCTCTGCAAAATAAGACCAATAAATTTTCACTTTTTACCGGTAACACAGACTAATTTTTTTATTTTATAGAGGACTCTTGCAGTGATTATATAAGGCATTAGCAAGATACAAAAGAATTAAACATTGCATTTATTAAACTTGATAAAAGAGAACACCTGAATAAATAATAAGCTATTGTAAATTATATGAAATTTTTGTATATGAATTGTATATAAAATGGAGTAGAGAAATAAATTTCTTTTAAAAAATATATCCATCACGATTATAACATTGCCAGTTAATGGTAAATGTAAATTAACCCTATCACCCCTGCTATACGGTCTGGATACCCGTTTTAATGTGTGTCAGGTAAATAGCAGATTTCCCTATAAAACCAATGGATAAGAATAAGAAACGATTTTAAGGTTTACTTCACCCCACCCACAGCTCACAATAACAGCAATGTTTACTGTAAGAGATAATTATGAGCCACTTTTTTGCCCACCTCTCCCGTTTGAAACTGATTAACCGTTGGCCTTTGATGCGCAATGTACGTACAGAAAACGTGTCTGAACACAGCCTACAGGTAGCCTTTGTCGCACACGCCTTAGCCATTATCAAAAACCGCAAATTTGGCGGCAATGTGAATGCTGAACGCATTGCGTTGCTGGCTATGTATCACGACGCCAGCGAAGTTATCACCGGAGATTTACCCACACCGGTCAAATATCACAATCCACATATCGCACGGGAATACAAAAAGATAGAAAAAATCGCACAGAAGAAATTATTGGAAATGCTGCCCGCGGAGCTACAAGAGGATTTCCGCCCAATTCTGGATGACAGTCAGCATACAGCAGAAGAAACTTTTATCATTAAGCAGGCCGATTCCCTGTGTGCTTATCTGAAATGTCTGGAAGAGTTATCGGCAGGTAACCATGAATTCAATCTGGCGAAAGCCCGGCTTGAAAAAACCCTGGCTGATCGTCACAGCCAGGAGATGGATTACTTTATGAAAGTTTTTGTACCGGGGTTCAGCTTGTCATTAGATGAAATTAGCCTCGATATTCCCCATTAGAATGGAAACAACCAAGGTATGACCAGCACACTTATCACCATCACCAGCAGGGTGAATGGTACGCCCAAACGGACAAAATCGGAAAACTTATAACCACCGGGGCCAAGAACCAGCGTATTCACTGGGGATGAAACCGGGGTCATAAATGCAGCGGAAGCCGCCACGCCAATAATCATCGCAAATGGCATCGGAGAGACTGCCATTTCACGCGCGGCAGCAATGGCTATCGGCGCCATTAATACCGCCGTTGCCGTATTAGAAATAAACAAGCCGATTACCGCACAAAGTACAAACAGACATACCAGCATCACTCTCGGCCCCATATCACCGGCAATATCCATCAGGCCGCGAACAATCAGATCAATCCCGCCGGTTTTCTGTAATGCCAGTGCAAACGGCATCATCCCGACAATCAGGATAATACTGGGCCAGTGAATAGAGCGGTACGCACTTTCCATATCAATACAGCGGAATTTTCCCATCAACAGGCAAGCTATCAATGCCGCAATCACATTGGGTACTTCATCGGTAAGCATCATGGCTACCATCAGCGCCAAACTCAAAAGCGCATGTGGAGCTTGGGACGTTGCCGGGGCTACTTCTTCGATCTCAACCGGCAGATTAAGGACAATAAAATCGCGCATTTTGGTTTGCAGGACACGGATCAATTTCCAGTCACCAATAACCAGCAAAATATCGCCCAGTTGCAGCGGTTCATCGACCAGTTTACCCGGCAACGATTCACCATCACGTCGAATACCAACAACATTCAAGCCATAGCAGGTACGAAAACAGATTTCCCGCAGCGACTTTCCTAATAAATCTGACTCCGGGATCAGAGAAACTTCCGCCATTCCCACATTACGAGATTGTTCAGAAAAGTACTCCCCACGCAGCACCATCGGCTCTAATAATTGCTCACTGCAAAACTCACGCAGATCCACCTCACTGTCTGACATATCAACCAGCAACACATCCCGCGCTCTCAATTCGGTATTGCCCACCGCACTAACCATAACGCGCCGAAAACGTCGCCAACGCTCAATACCAACGACATTAGCCCCATAGCGGGCACGCAAATTTAACTCATCAAGAGAAAGACCAATCAGCGGGGAACCTGAACGGATAGCCAGACGACGCGCGCGACCTGATAATTTATAGTCGCGGATAAGGTCACGGAAAGTGCGGCGATTCCATTTGTCATGACCTTTATCCAATTGATTATTTCCCAACCAATGGTGAGCGATCAACATATAACCAATACCGGCAAACAGAATCAAAATACCAATCGGTGTAATAGAGAAAAATTTGAAACCGGGAAGCCCTTCCCGTATCAACTCACTGTTAATCACCATATTGGGTGGCGTTGCTACCAATGTCATCATGCCACTGATAAGCCCGGCGAAACTCAAAGGCATCATCAACCGCCCCGGCGAAATTTTCATTCTTGCCGCCACACTGAGCACCACAGGAATAAAAATTGCGACCACTCCTGTAGAGCTCATGAAAGCACCAAGCCCCGCCACCGTCATCATCAGTAACGCCAACATTTTAGTTTCGCTGTTTCCGGCAACTCTTACCAGCCAGTCCCCCATTTGATAAGCAACGCCAGTCCTTACCAACCCTTCGCCAATAACAAACAGGGCAGCTATCAACAACACATTGGGATCACTGAAACCGCTGGTCGCTTCACCGAGCGTTAACGTTCCACTCATGACAAATGCGATAATCACCAATAATGCAACAATATCCATGCGTAGTTTATTGGTGGTAAAAAGAACAATAGCTATCAACAGCAGGGTCAATACCCACAAGAGTTCGCTATTCAAAATGGCCTCTATCAACAAAGAAGAAGATATTAGTATCGAAAACTTGGCTAGTAGACCATTTTATCGAGGGAAAATCTTCGGTTGCGATCAACAATGCCCCCACTTTTCGCCATGAATCATCATTTCTGATTTTTCAATACATTGACGGCAATAATCTAAACGGATTTCTCCTGGCTTAAACATCATCGAGAAACGAACGATCGAGTTGTTTAAACGCGCGTTTCAGCAATTCTGCGAGAGATTGATAAGTTGGCGTTTGCTGCACCGGAGCCATTGCAATACCGGCTGCGGCAAATTTATCACGGATTTCATGGAACCATTTCAGCAATGCCGCCGGTAGTGGCGTTGATGCCCGTTTCCCCAACCACCATAACCCTTGCATCGGTAAACTACAGGCAAACAACGCCGTCGCCACAGCCGGACCAAGCTGACCACCCAGTGCGATTTGCCACGTCAACGTAAAAATAGCCAACGGCGGCATAAACCGGATACCAAAACGGGTTGCCTTAATAATCCGGTTTTCAGGAAACATGGGTGCTAATTGTTTCTCAATCGGCCAAGTTTTCATATAGTGCTGTCCCAGTTGCATCTTTCTCAGCCATCCATTACTGGTGGGAGGTATTGCGCTCATCATGACCTCAATCAATTAAAAACACATTTTTTAAAAAAACATTGTAAATGATAAAATATTTTTTGTAGGATTAAGTATATTTTGTCTTTACTGCTGGCTATCGGTATCCTACATCCACTTTTGTGTTATACACAGCAGTAAAGCGACATATTTTACCTTTTTTACTGCACTTAGGTTCATTTTGTTAACAAATCACACTGTCTCTTAACATCATGGCTGGCAAAAAAGGGTTTTGAAAATCGAAACCTTATCATCATGCTCTTTGCATAGAGCATGATGTTAATCATTTAATGTCATCACCTTACGCGCTACGCTCATAAGTAATTGACGTTTTATTAATCAACATGTCTTATCTGTAAGACTCAATGACAAACACGATATAGGTATTTCCATGTCAAGTAAGCTGGTACTGGTCCTCAATTGCGGTAGCTCTTCTCTGAAATTTGCTATCATCGATCCTGCTAACGGTGAAGAATATCTTTCTGGTCTAGCTGAATGTTTTAACCTGCCCGAAGCCCGCATTAAGTGGAAAATGGATGGCGCGAAACATGAAGCCGCTTTAGGTGCTGGCGCAGCCCACAGTGAAGCATTGAACTTTATTGTTAATACTATTCTGGCGGAAAAACCAGAACTTTCTGATCAAATCACCGCAATCGGCCACCGTATTGTTCACGGCGGTGAAAAATTCACAGCATCCGTCGCCATCAATGATGAAGTGATTCAAGGGATTAAAGATGCGGTTCCATTCGCACCATTGCACAACCCGGCTCACCTGATTGGTATCGAAGAAGCGAAAAAAGGGTTCCCACACCTGACTGACAAAAACGTTGCCGTATTCGATACCGCGTTCCATCAGACCATGCCGGAAGAGGCTTACCTGTATGCCCTGCCATACAACCTGTACAAAGAACACGGCATTCGTCGCTATGGCGCACATGGAACCAGCCACTTCTTCGTTTCCCGTGAAGCGGCAAAAACGCTCAACAAACCGGTTGAAGAGCTGAACGTTATCGTTTGTCATCTGGGTAATGGTGGTTCCATCTCCGCTATCGTTAATGGCCGGTGTGTTGACACCTCTATGGGATTGACGCCACTGGAAGGTCTGGTAATGGGTACCCGCAGCGGTGACATCGACCCGGCTATCATTTTCCACCTGCATGATTCACTGGGCATGAGCGTTGAACAAATCAACAAACTGTTGACCAAAGAATCTGGTCTGCTAGGTCTGACCGAAGTCACCAGTGATTGCCGTTATATAGAAGATAACTATGAAACTAAAGCCGATGCTAAACGCGCGATGGACGTTTACTGCCACCGTCTGGCTAAATACGTCGGCTCTTATTCCGCACTGATGGAAGGCCGTTTGGATGCCATTATCTTTACCGGTGGTATTGGTGAAAACTCCGCACTGGTTCGTGAGCTGGTACTGAAAAAACTGGCTCTGTTAGGCTTTGAATACGATCACGACCGTAACCTGGCGGCTCGCTTCGGTAAATCCGGCGCTATCACGACTGACAACAGCCGTCTTGCTTTGGTGATCCCAACCAATGAAGAATTAGTGATCGCTCAAGACGCAGCGCGTCTGACCGCGTAATAATTTGACCAACCGCCAGCCACTGCTGGCGGTACTATTTTTTGACCAACGAGCAACCGTAAAGAGGTTTCCGTGTCCCGAACAATTATGTTGATCCCTACTAGCACCAGCGTCGGCTTGACCAGTGTTAGTTTAGGTGTAATCCGCTCAATGGAGCAAAAAGGCGTTAGCCTGAGTGTTTTCAAACCTATCGCCCAATCCCGTTGCTGTGGCGCCCAAGATCAAACCACAACAATCATCCGCTCTCATTCCAGCATAAAAACCGCTGAACCGCTGGACATGGCGCATGTGGAATCTTTGCTGACAACCAATCAGAAAGATGTACTGATGGAAAAAATCGTGGCCCTTTACCACGAAAACACCAAAGACGCAGAAGTCATTCTGATTGAAGGTCTGGTTCCAACCCGCAAGCATTCATTCGCCCAATCTCTCAACTATGAAATTGCCAAAACGCTGAATGCTGAAATCGTATTCGTATTGGCGCTAGGTAACGATTCCCCGGAACAGTTGAAAGAACGTGTTGAACTGGCGCGTGCTGAATTTGGCGGCAGCAAAAACCAGAACATTACCGGTGTTATTATTAACAAACTGAATGCGCCGGTTGACGATCAAGGCCGTACCCGTCCTGATCTGTCAGAGATCTTTGATGAATCCTCAAAAGCCACCACATCTAACATCGATCCGAACACGCTGTTTAAAAATAGCCCATTGCCAATCCTGGGTTGCATTCCGTGGAGTTTTGACCTGATTGCAACTCGTGCAATTGATATGGCAAGACACCTGAACGCCCGTATTATCAACGAAGGCGCGATCAAAACCCGTCGTGTGAAATCCGTGACTTTCTGTGCACGCAGCATTCCACACATGTTAGAGCACTTCCGTCCCGGTTCTCTGCTGGTCACTTCGGCTGATCGTCCAGACGTTCTGGTTTCAGCCTGTCTGGCGGCTATGAATGGTGTTGAAATCGGTGCAATTCTGCTAACCGGCGGCTATGCCATCGATGAGCCGATTAAGCAATTGTGTGAACGTGCCTTCAACACTGGCCTGCCAGTCTTTATGGTTGATACCAACACCTGGCAGACTTCCCTGAGCCTGCAAAGTTTCAGCCTGGAAGTTCCGGTAGATGACCATGAACGTATTGAAAAACTGCAAAACTACGTCGCACACCATATCAACAAAGAGTGGATCGACTCCCTGACAGCGAACTCTGAACGCCCACATCGCCTCTCTCCACCTGCATTCCGTTATCAATTAACAGAATTGGCGCGCAAAGCAGGCAAACGCATTGTTCTGCCGGAAGGTGACGAACCTCGTACCGTGAAAGCGGCATCTATCTGCGCTGATCGCGGTATTGCGCAATGCGTTTTACTTGGCGATCCAGAAGAGATCCGCCGTGTCGCCGCTGCTCAGGGGGTAGAACTGGGCGCGGGTATTGAAATTGTTGATCCGGTTGCTGTACGTGAGCGTTATGTTCCACGTCTGGTTGAACTGCGTAAAAGCAAAGGCATGACCGAAGTCGTCGCACGTGAACAACTGGAAGACAACGTTGTTCTGGGTACGTTGATGCTGGAACAGGGCGAAGTTGATGGTTTGGTATCCGGTGCGGTACACACCACGGCCAACACTATCCGCCCGCCATTGCAGTTAATCAAAACGGCGCCGGGCAGCTCGCTGGTATCATCCGTGTTCTTTATGCTGCTGCCGGAACAGGTTCTGGTTTACGGTGACTGTGCAATCAATCCAGATCCGACGGCTGAACAACTGTCTGAAATCGCTATTCAATCTGCGGATTCAGCTAAAGCATTTGGTATCGAACCGCGTGTAGCCATGATCTCCTACTCTACCGGCAACTCCGGCGCCGGTAGTGATGTTGAAAAAGTTCGTGAAGCAACTCGTTTGGCACAGGAAAAACGCCCGGACCTGATCATTGATGGCCCATTGCAATATGACGCCGCAATCATGGCAGATGTAGCGAAATCTAAAGCACCAAACTCACCGGTTGCCGGTCAAGCTACTGTGTTCATCTTCCCTGATCTGAACACTGGTAACACCACCTATAAAGCGGTACAACGTTCTGCGGATCTGGTTTCAATCGGACCAATGCTGCAAGGTATGCGTAAACCGGTTAACGACCTGTCCCGTGGCGCTTTGGTAGACGATATTGTTTACACCGTTGCACTGACTGCGATTCAATCAGCACAGGGGGAAGCGTAACCGCTTCTTATCCGTAGCAGATTAATCGCTGACAAAGGCTGAATCCTGTACTTCTCTGGATTTGGCCTTTTTATTTTCTTTTTATCCCCGTAAAGATTCTGGTTTTTTGATTTACCCGGCTGTTATTTTACTGGCGATACACTTGAAGAAGCCTGGCAAGATGCTAAAAGTGCTATTGAGATACATTTCGCAAAATGAATCAGAAATTTAATCGTGCCGCAGATATGCGGCACCTTACCTTTATAGTTATCTGCACAAATTTAAGATTGATAATGACATGATAATATAATAGATGTTAAATCCTATTTTCTTAACAATACATACGCCACTTGAGCTTGTATTTTATTCGTTGATAACCACTCGTTAAATATATTTCCTATTCCACGTTGCTTATATTCAGCATCACAGCTTTCCGATGTCCCTCTTCTACCTAACCCATACGATAATGTTCCAGCTTCCACTTTAGGGCGGCAATTATGTGCAGTTGTAAAATCACCATATAACCAACCGGCTCTTTTCGTTTTGAATTCAATAACAACACCTGGGTTATTATTGGTTAGATAACTTTGAGAGTAAGTGAATTTAGGCGCAATTCCACAAAAAACGTTTTCTTGAACACAAGAAATTTTTTCATTACTATTCCTATCAAATCCTTGATATTCATTTATCTGCATTCCTCGATACCAGTACATCGATTCTTCTATCTCATTATCACTATTTACAGTTTTATTACTCGTTAGTGTAAGTTTATTCGGTGTGTTGACTGAAACTCGAAGAACACAATTTTCATATAAAGACATGACCTTAGTCTTTGCCAATCCATTTGCAGTTATTGCATTTTTTACCTGATTTCTAATGTTCTCCGGATCTTGCATACAGGCCATACTGAAATTGCTAATAGTTAATAAAAATGGTGCAATAAAGAAAATCTTTTTATTCAAATTCATATTTCTTTCCTTACTTGATTTATAGTTTTAACACTAAATGGAACAAAATTAATTTCGTTATCATCAAACTAATATATAATTTACGATATAAATAATAATTTAAATCACAATTCAGACACAAATAAGAAATCAACAACAATAGGGAATTACAATATAAATCATTTAATTCAATTAGTTATTATTTCCTTTCTTAAGTAAGAATAGATTATTAAATCAAAAAACACAAATCACAGAATCATTAAATTAGAAAAATATCTTACTTAAACACATAAAAATAAATATAGAAAAATTTCAACAATATATAAAATGAATGATTTATCAACATTCACATGTTATATATATAACATCATAACCACTGGTTTTTTATATCATAACAATCTAAATAACCTCACAAGATTGCAAATACATTCGACCATAAAATTTATAAAAAACCACATGATCATTTATAACTATTGTAAAATATTTTTCAATGAAAACTTTTCTACTACCTAACTACACACAATGAACTACAAAAAACAATTTAATTGTGCCGCATATATGCGGCACCTCACCTTTATAGTTATCTGTGTATATTCAAGATTGATAATTGCATAGTTTCAGCACAGAGAAGCCTATTTTTTCTTTTTCTGTAATAATACATACGCGACCTGGGCTTGTACTTTATTCTTTGATAACCACCCATTAAATATATTTCCTATTCCGCGTTGCTTATATGCAGAATTACAACTTGCCGATGTTCCTGTTACACCAAGCCCGTATGTTCCTCCACCTTCAGCTTTAGTCTTACATCCATTTTTAGTTGTAAAGTCATTATATAACCAACCAGCCTTTTCCGTCTTAAATTCAATAACAACACCTGGTTTTTTATTCGTTAGATAACTTTGTGAGTAAGTGAATTGAGGCGCAATTCCACAGAAACTGTTTTCTTGAACGCAAGAAATTTTCTCGTTCCTATTTTTATCAAATGTTTGATATTCCTTTATCTCCATTCCTCGATACCAGTACATCGATTTTTCTGCCTCATTATCACTATTTGAGGTTTTACTACTCTTTAGCGTAAGTTTATTTGGTGTGTTGTCTTTAACTCTAAGAACACAATTTGTGTATAAAGACATTACTTTGGTTTTTGCCAATCCATTTGCAGTTATTGCATCTTTTACCTGATTTCTAATGTTTTCCGGATCTTTCATACATGCCATACTGAAACTGCTAATAGCTAATAAAAGTGGGGAAATAAGGAAAACTTTTTTATTCAAACTCATATTTCTCTCCTTGCTTTATTTATAGTTTTGGTACCTAATTAGATTAAAATAGATTTCATCATTATATATTAATTAAAGAATGCCATTACAGATAACATAATAAATTAGCCGTTGCATTAATCCTTATTGTTATTATCTGCTTTGAATAAGGTAGATTATTTAACTATAAAAAACAAAAACAAATTCCAATATAATTAAATTAAAAAATATGCCATTAGAATATCTACAAAAAATATAGTAACGATATATAAGAAAAAAAACCAATAGTGATATGAAAATATTTCTTTTGAAAAACATTTCTCAATGAAAATTTTCTTTGTTATCTAATAGAGTTCTTTATGCAATTTGCATTTATTCTTTAACATTCTATCGAGTGCTATTAGTTATCCCCCCAACAAGGGCGATAAACTTTAACCAAGAAAAAGCACCAAAGCTATAAGACATTCGGTGCTAAAAGAGAGTTTAAAGCTAATAATGACATGATTATATAATAGATATTAAGGATTAGTTCAGTATAGGTATTTGTATATAAGAAATTGTAGCCTCTATTTTAACTGGCTTTTCTAATAGCCAGTTATTAAACTCATCCCCGACCTTATAACCTTTAGGCTCACAATTCGATTCATCTTCTTTCAATGCACCCATTCCACCCAGTCTATATGATTCTCCTCTTGATTCAACATAAATTTCGCAGTTATGTTTAGTTGTAAATTCATTATATAGCCAACCAGGTTTTACGGTACTAAACTCTATAACCAATTTTTTATCTTCTCTCATCGGATAGCTCTTCGCGTAAGTATACTCAGGAGAAATTCCACAAAAGCGATTCGGCACATTAACACAAGGAATACTCTTAAACTTATTACTATCAAATAACTTAAATTCTTCTATTCCCATTCCTCGATACCAGTACATCTCTATCTCTGCACGTTCATTCCTATTTTGGGATTTATGATTAGTTAATATAATTCTATTTCCAGTATTCACCGCATCCAATTCGCACTTTTTATACATAGACATCACTTTAGTTTCTTGTAGTCCATAGCTTTTTATTATATTTTCTACCGTTGGATCAATATTACATGCCACACTAAAATGGCTCATAGCTAATAAAGTAAAAATCAGAAAGACTTTTTTATTCAAGCTCATATTTCTCTCCTTGCTTTATTGATAGTATTGATACCAAGAAAAACAAAGATATATTTCATAACTGTTATTAACAAATTCATCTATAATCTTTGTCGACATATAATGACTTAACGTGCAATGCTACTATAAATAAAGAATCAATAACAAAATAACTTCGCAATATAAATTATATCATTTAATTAGTCTCTCTTATTATTAGCTATCTTAAATAAAGATAGATTGTTAAATCAAAAAACACAAGCGCCAAAATAATCAAATTAAAAATAAAACAAAAACACAAAAAAGACAAAAAAGACAATTTCAATAACATATAAAATAGATAATTTTTTAGTTGTTACCATATCACATAAATAAAACAATTACCTATTTATTATTCCTAAATAACATATTGGACATCACCCAATTGCAATGATAATTATTCACATAATTCAAAAAATAAAGTAGGGGCTGTCCTAGATAAGTAATTTGATCTAGGATATCCAAATGAGAAAAAGTCGGATTAGCCAATACAAGCAAAAACGTCTTCAGGAGCT
>NZ_JFGV01000058.1:0-32278 GCF_000612035.1 Photorhabdus aegyptia
TTCCGCATTAATCTGATTACCAATATTACTCAACAATGCGGTTTGCAGATTATCCGTAAAACTGCCGCCGTTAATCGCCGTCCCTATTGTTGAGCTCACCACGGATTGCGCCGCAACACGCTGGGCCACCTGACTCCAATTATTATTACTCAATAAGGGAAGCTGCGCTTTTATCGGATCGACAACGCCTTTTCCCTCCACTAATTTTCCCCAGCCCATCGTGTGGTCTAATCCCCCTAATGCGCCACCCACGGCTATTTGGGTAACAAGGGATTTGATTGAATCGCGCTTCGCTAAGGCTGCCAGTGTCTTGGTGAGATCCCCTTTATTTTCAACTAAGGCCACCGCCGCCTGCGAGGTCAACCCTATCATTCCGCCATAAGCCGCCCCATAAACCGCGCTCGCCGTAGCTCCCGTGGCGCCTGTCGCCCCCACGGCGCCACTTCCCGCCCAAGCCGCCAAACCCGAACCCGCCGTGACCGCCGCGACAGCAATCGCAATCACCGCACCCACCACGGGGTTTAAGCTTTCGCTTTTTTTGTCCCAGCTACTGTAAGCGTCCTTAACCTGATTCCACTGGACATCATTGCGGTTTTGAAGATTTTTCAACCATTCGGTGCCGGGGGTGTTACCCAGTACTCCTAACGCGTCTTCCAGTAACTGCCCCTCTTTTACTTTCACATCCGCATTGATGCCTTTCGCCGCATCCACCGTCAGCGTACCGCCAACATGCACTGACGGGATTATCCAGGTCTCTTCACGATGACCTTTATCGCGCTGTGTAATAAAAAAGCCTTTTGATGTCGTGATGGTCTGCTCAAAATCAATATTGGGCATCGCCTTGAAGTTCACTTTCCCTGTCTGGCTGGTGATTTTCGCGTTTTTACTGGTCTCTATCCGACTCGCTTCCAATGTCACCTCATCTTTTGCCATCAGGTTAATATCACCCCCGGCCGTAAATTCCGTGACTTTGTTGGTCTTCTTGATTTGTACTCGATGTTCTGTTTTAGACCCAAACACTTTACACGACTTTATGGGGCCAAAACCTTTACAGCTTTTCTCTGTTTCTTCCCGCTTATAAACTTCTTCCATCGCTTGCGCATAGAGAAAACCGCCTGTTGCCGCGATATCCATTACACCCTTGGCGATTAATTCCGTCGCCTGGAATAAAATACTGCCTTGGGAGCGAATCGTTAATGCGCCGCCACTATTCAGCCGGCTGGCGTGTTGCGTAAAGCGCTCAATATTCCCCTCGCGGATAAATTCTTGCCGCGATTCAAAACGAACATTTCCACCCGCGGAAAGCCGCATATCATTGCCGGATGTCAAGCTGGCCCCGGATGTCAGCAGGTTGCCTGCCGCAACTAATGTGAGATTTTGGGCCGCGTTGATAGCGCTGGCAGCATAAAGGTACTGTTTATCGCCATCATTAATCGGCGAATATTTCCGGGCAGAGAACAGTAAATCCCGGCCAGCGTTAACCGATACATTTCCTTTAGTCGATGTTAATCTCGCGATACCCGCGATATCTTCCCCCGCACTGAGTTGCAGGTGATCACCCGCGGTAATTTGCGTACCTAATTCAGCGAATTTGTCTAATCCATCTAATTCGGATAAATAAAACAGGCTCTCTGGCGTATTAGGGCGAGAGATATCAATATCACGGCCCGCACTGAGCATGACTTGTTGCCCCGCCCGGATACCAGCTTGCCGCAACATTAAATCATTTCCCGCAAACAGATTAATATTGCCCGCAGCGTTCAATTGGCTTCGACTGGCATTCAGGTTACGACCCGCACTTAATGTCAGGTTTTGTGATTTATCCAACCGGGTACCGGAGAGATCCAGATCGTTGCCTGCTGAAATCCGCAAATGATTATCGGCCGAAATTGAGGCCAATAACTCATGAGACCGATTCCGTCCCATTTGGATGTCGCCTTCACGTACCAGAAGTTCAACATTTTCTCCCTTTAACTCTGCCTGACGGGCGGTGATATCTTTGCCCGCAATTAAGGTCAGATTTTTATTTGCCGCTAATTTAACCCCGTCAGCCTTAATTTCATGACCCGCGTTTAATGTCATATTGTTGGCTTTATCGAACAAAAGATCCTGGATATTCAGTTCGTGATCCGCCAATATCCGCAAATTGTTGCTGGCCGAAATACGCGAACCGTCCCCCCACATCCGAATGTCGCCTTCGCGCGTAAGCAGTTCAATATTTTCTCCTTTCAACCCGACTTGAAATGCCTCAATATCTTTACCCGCAATCAAGGTCAGATTTCTCTTTGCCTCCAGTGTATTTTGGCGGGCATTTATTCCACGTTCAGCGATGACGGACAGATCATTGTCCGCCTTGAAGTATCCCATGCTGATAATTTCACCGGCATGAAGCAGAATATTTTTCGCCGAGATGAACGCAGTTCCGTTGAATTGATTAATAAAATCAGCCACCACATTCAGATCGGCTGAGAGTTTATCGTCCATCCCGCTGTTAAAGTCGTAACCGGTTAAGATGAGATTTTTCTTCGCATGAAACTGGCTTTGGCTGTTATCCAGTTTTGTCGCATTGATATAAGCGTTCATTCCCGCAGCGACGCTGGCATTCCAAGCATTATTTAACGCTTTTGCGCGAATAATAATATCCCCGTTATGGGTTTTCAGCGTCGCTGAAGTGTTGTTAATTTCAGTGCTTAAATTACCGCTCGCGTCTTTTTGCAACCAGAGATGGTTATTTGCCTGAATCAGTCCCTTATTCCAATTGTATAAATGGTCGATAAATAACCGCATGTCACCTTCTGCGATAATCTTACCGGTGTTGTTCAGCGTGTTCGCGGCAAGCGTGATATCTTTGCCTGCCTGTACATGACTCGGTTCCGCCGTTTTAATGCTTTTACTGCTAACGGTTATGTCTGTTTTAGCCTGCACATTTCCTAGCGTCACCTCTCCATCAGCAGTCAAACGGATGTCGCC
The DNA here is from genome assembly GCF_000612035.1 of Photorhabdus aegyptia. Taxonomy (NCBI): domain Bacteria; kingdom Pseudomonadati; phylum Pseudomonadota; class Gammaproteobacteria; order Enterobacterales; family Morganellaceae; genus Photorhabdus; species Photorhabdus aegyptia. The sequence continues at coordinate 2,971 of NZ_JFGV01000058.1, forward strand.
TTGCGTTGCGGTCAGGTTGGTCAGGTTAACTTCCTTACCCGATTCGGTACTCACCAGACGGATTTTATTAGCATACATTCCCCCCAATGATCCGGTATCAATCGCTTTCCAAGAGGTATCACCCTCGCCTGCAATAGGGACAAGGGTCCCGCGTTTGAAATCAATCCGGTTGGGGCCTTGTGTCAGTGTCAGGTTTTTCGCCTGCACTTTGCCGTTAAGTATCGTGGTCCGGCTGATAATATCGACATCATCCTGCGCCGTCGCATCCAGCCCCTTTTCATCAAAGGTTATGGCGCCTTTTTTCACTTCTAAAGCCGCTAACGCGCCCTCTTTATCAAACACCGGCTTACCCGTCGATAAGGTGACAGCCGGGGTATTGATAAAGCCACAGCCATTACAGGTTATGCCGTTCGGGTTGGCGATGAAGACAGCAGCTTTTTGCCCCACCACTTCCAACAGGCCCTGTAGATTTGAGGCTAAAGTCCCCACCACTTCATTAATAATCAACTCAGCCGATTTACCGTTAAAGTGAGGGTTTGCCCCAATTTGTCCCGCCAGTATGGATTGGGTAGCTTCGGTAGCGTTATTGAGCACCAGCCCGGCAGCCCCAATATTAAATTCCTGATAACGGTTATGTGAAATACCTCGAGAATCAGGCGCCGCAATATGGATAATAGGCAGGTTATTTCTCACGGCAATCCGCGTTCGTTTATCCGCCAGTTGAATCCCGGGTATTCCACCGGCTATTTCTGGGATATTGATGGTCAGTTGGGGGGCATTGCCTAATGCAAGATCAATCAACGCCGAAGTCACCGGGGTATATTTCCCGTCAGCTAAGCGCAACGCGGTACTATATTGGGCGACTGTGGTCGCGCCTTCTGCCGATAATGCTGTCTCCTTCATATTGCTGCCGGCAATCAAGGTTAAATTGTTGCCGGCAGTAACCTTGCCAATATTAATCGAACCACCACTGGTCAGGGTAATATCTTTCCCGGCGGTCAGGGAAATCCCATCCAAATTTATCCCCCATCCAGCGTGAAGATCAATATTCTCATCCGCTACCAAAGGCTGATTAGTATTAACCCAACCATTACCTGCTAAAAAGATATTTTTCGCCCGGTTAATTAGCGTATTTGAAAGCGATATTCCCTGTTCAGACAGAATATGTAATGTATTAACCGCAGAAATAGTAGATGGCGCCTGTGTGCCTGCCGTAGCGGAATTATCTCCTCCAGATGAAACATAAATACCACCACCGCTGGAGATTAAGGTAATGTCATGACCTGAAATATCAGTGCCACGCACCGTAAGACTTTTCTCTGCCTGTAGCTGAACCTTGTTCCCGGCGGTGACATTTCCCCCATTTAAAGACAAGGTTTTCGCTTTAATGGCGATATCACCGTCGGCGCCAATTCGTCCCCAATGCTGCAATGTGTCGGTTGTCAACATCAGATGCTGACCGGCTTGCATATGACTTTGTTTCGCCGTTTCAATGTCTTTACCGTTAACGGTGATATCCGTTTTAGCCTGTACATCCCCCAGAATCACCTTGCCATCCGCCGTCAGACTGATGTCGCCTTGGGTTGCCGTCAGGTTAGTCAGATTGACAGCCTTACCCGGCTCGGTACTCACCAGACGGATTTTATTGGCATACATTCCCCCCAATAACCCGGTATCAATCGCTTTCCAAGGGGTATAACCTTCCTCTGCAATAGGGACAAGGGTCCCGCGTTTGAAATCAATCCGGTTGGGGCCTTGTGTCAATGTCAGGTTTTTCGCCTGTAGTTTACCGTCAAGCTTAGTGGTCCGGCTGATGATATCGATAGAATCTTGCGCCGTCGCATCCAGCCCCTTTTCACCCAAGGTGATGGCGCCTTTTTTTACTTCCAGAGCCGCTAACGCGCCCTCTTTATCAAACACCGGTTTACCGGTCGATAAGGTGACAGCCGGGGTATTAACAAAACTACAGCCATTACAGGTAATGCCGTTCGGGTTGGCAATGAGGATATCGGCTTTTTGCCCTGCGACTTCCAACAGCCCTTGCAAATTTGAGGCTAAGGTCCCCACGACTTCATTAATAATCAGCTCGGCTGATTTACCGTTGAAGTTAAGATTGGCGCCAATTTGCCCCGCCAGTAGAGACTGCGTATCATGGGTCGCGTTATTCAATACCAGTCCCGCAGTGCCAACATTAAATTCATGATAACGGTTATGTGAAACACCACGGGCGTTAGGCGCCGCAATATGAATAATAGGGCGATTGTTTTTCGAGGTGATCCGCGTTTGCTTATCCGCCAGTTTAATTCCCGGTACTTCTCCTTCTACTTCTGAGAAGTTCATTGTCAGTTGAGGAGCATGACTTAACGCACGTGCAATCAGCGCAGAAGTGACTGGCGTATATTTCCCTTCGACTGAATTATATTTTCCTTTAGGTGAATGCAATTCTTTGTTGTTTTTGATAATTGCAGTCACCCCTTTTGCCAATAAAATTGCCTCAGTATCAATAATGTCACCACCGGAATTAAGGGTTAAATTATTGCCGGCAGTGAGGGTACTTTTTATTATCGGGAATTGAAATTGTGGGTAAGACTGTTCGTCTTCCTCGTCATCGGCATTTTCATAATGTTTTTCATAGTCATCTCCATGCTCATTTGAATATTCATAAGGGTCCTCTGCTGTTCTTTTGCTAATATCAAGCGTGCCGCCACTGGTCAGAGTGATATCCTTCCCCGCAGTTAAAGAAATACTTCTCAGATCGACAATCTTTCCTGCATGGATCTCAATATTTTCATCCGCTTGCAATTGGCTAAGCTGGCGCAGACGCTGATTAATTAATTCTTGTTTAGCGCCGTCACTAAGTGGACTCTGTTCATCAATTAAATCACCCGAGGCATAAATCTCAAGTTTATCATTGGTTGCCAAAAAGATATTTTTCGCCCGGTTAATCAGGGTATCTGCAATATCAATAGGACCATCGGCGATAATGCGTAATAGGTTATCAGCAGAAAGCGTGGTTAATACCCTTGTTCCTTCCGGGGTATAGTCGTCCCCAGAGACAACAGACAGCATTCCCCGGCTGGCAAGCAAGGTCACATCATGACCGGAGATATCATAACCATTCACATCAAGGTGTGACTTTCCATCCAACATGACATGGTTCCCGGCTTTTAAATGCCCCTGGCCTAAATAGATCGTTTCCGCGTCAGCGGTTAAGTTTTGTTCTGCCCTCATTGACGCACGATTTACTAAATCTCGGGCAGTGAGAGAAATGTTTTTCCCGGTGATTAACGCCAGATCCGTGGGTTTCTTTCCCTCGTTAAAATGTTCTTTATCAAAATCAAAACGAAATGTATCTTGAAATGTCGCCGTCAGATCCCCACCGGCACTCAGTTTACCGATGATATTCTGCTGACTGTCTTTTATCGCTTTGGTTGAAAAATTTTTACCTGTCAGGGTGAGGTTTTGCGCCGCGCTTAACTCGCCAACATTATTTATCTCGTTAGCAGTGATGCTGTTGTTTTTACCCGCGGTAATAATAGGGTGACTTTGCTTGGTCGGGTTTATGTTATCCAGTTTAGTCGCTTTAATCGCGACATCGCCACCCGCACGGATTTGACCTTGATTGCGCAGTGTCTCGGCAGTCAATCTCAGATGTTGACCCGCTTGTACATGGCTTTGTTCTGCCGTTTCAATGGCTTTACTGTTGATGTTGATATCGGTCTTAGCTTGTACCTCCCCCAAGATAATTTTACCCTCAGCGGTTAAACTGATAGCGTCTTGGGTTGTGGTCAGATTGGTGAGATTAACCCCAACCCCCTTTTCAGTGGCAACCAGCCGGATTTTATTGGCATACATGCCACCTAAGGCTTTGGTATCAACCGCTAATTGCGGTTTTGCCCCTTCTCCGGCGATAGGTTTAACCGTGCCGTCTTTCAAGCTGATACGGTTGGCCCCCTGAGTCAGCGACAGGGTGTTAGCCTGAATTTTTCCATTCAACTCCGCCGCCCGGCTGATGATATCGACATAATCCGTCGTCTTGCCGTCCAGCCCTTTGCCGCCAATGGTAATCTGGCCTTTTTTCACTTCCAGTGCTTCTAGTGCGCCCTGTTGATCAAATTGGGGCTTACCGGTGGTCAGGGTTGCGCCGGTGGTATTAATAAAACCACAACCATCACAGGTAATGCCGTTAGGGTTGGCAATCATCACGTTGGCTTTATTGCCAACAATTTCCAACTGGCCTTGCAGGTCAGAGCGGCCACTGCCGGTGACTTCGTTAATAATCAGTTCCGCCGTTTTGCCTTTCAGGTTAGGGTTCGCGTTAAGTTGCCCTGCCAGTTGCGATTGAGCCGTTTGTGTCGCGTTATTAAGTACGGCTCCCTGAGTGGCGACATTGAATTCTTGATAGGTGTTGTGGGATATGCCCGCATCATTCGGCGTGGCGATATTCACCACCGGCACATTGCCCTGATTTTGTACCTGTGTGCGGTTGTTATCCGGTGTTATACCGACAGCCATAGCCGGGTGCAATGGCTGGATTGCCGTCAGGTAAATTAAAAGATAACTCGTGACCCTGGCCATCGAATTGTGGCGTTTATCCATCGTACTGTCCCTTTTCTTAATTTAAGTGTGGCAAAGTCAGTAATGCTGACTAATAAATTACCCAATGAGGTATTAGTGGTTTTTCGTACCCGTGCGTTGATATCCTGCGAAGTTAACCCTGCGGATAAATAAGGATGCATCGAGTGTTCTTGGTCTGACCGGGACAAACTTTCTGCCCCTGCAAATTCAATCCGGTGAATAGTGTGACAAATAGATCCCAGTGCACCCGATGTTGAAACATGAGTCCATTCGGATATTGCCAGCAGGACAAGCGCTGCCAGACTGCGGTGATAAAGCGATAATCTTTCCATAGAAAATATTGATAATTTGATAGTGACATAATTAAACTATTCTAATGACGAATGATTTATCCGTCTAAATTATCAGTATAAAATGTGATCAGCGCCCGGATTTTTAATCCTGCTAATGGAGAATCTGATATATTAAATGCCAGAAAATCGCGGTAAAGGATGGAGATATTCAATGGTAACGGAGTAGAACACTCTCGTACTACTCGCCGTGTTTCCCTGTTTCAACAGAAGAGGCACTATAGGAAAACTTAATTCATACAGTTTCTGAGGATTGCGAATATCATACAATAATAATAAATTATTGTATTAATAATAGTTTCAATTTTTTATTAATGAAATATCATTACCTATAAAAACTTATTTAAATAAAATATCAATAAAAACATTTTATTAAATAAAAATAGCCATAATGAAAGATACTGTTAAATTAGAAATAACATGTGAAATTTGGAAAAAAAAGGGATTAAATACATAAAATTATTTTATATTTTAATCAGCTTCGCCAGTAAATATAAATAATATCAACACCAGTTATTATACTGGTGTTGACTATTTTATTAGTAATTATTGATAATCACTGACAGGCGCACAGGAACAATGCAGGTTACGATCACCGTAAACATCATCAAGACGTTTAACCGCAGGCCAATATTTATTGACTTTAGTTTCCAGGGTTGGGAAAACCGCGGTTTCACGGCTGTAACTATGGCTCCAGTCAGAAACCAGTTCAGCTTGTACGTGAGGCGCATTAACCAATGGGTTATCTTCTAATGACCACTCGCCTTTTGCCACTTTGCTAATTTCAGCACGAATTGCCAGCATCGCATCCACAAAGCGGTCAATTTCTACTTTGCTTTCTGATTCTGTAGGTTCCACCATTAGCGTACCGGCAACCGGAAATGACATGGTTGGCGCATGGAAGCCGTAGTCAATCAAGCGTTTAGCAATATCCATCTCGCTGATACCAAACTCTTCTTTCAACGGCCGAATATCCAGAATACATTCATGCGCCACATAACCGTTATGACCGGTATACAACACGTCATAATCATTCTTTAAGCGAGCAGCAATATAGTTAGCATTCAAAATCGCCGTCTGGCTTGCCTGTTTCAGCCCTTGCGAACCCATCATACGGATATACATCCAGCTAATAGGCAGAATAGAAGCACTACCAAATGGCGCCGCTGAGACAGCTCTCTGTTCAGTAATGCCATCCATTTGAACTACCGAGTGTCCCGGTAAGAACGGCGCCAAATGAGCTTTTACGCCAATCGGCCCCATTCCTGGACCACCGCCGCCGTGTGGGATACAGAATGTTTTATGCAGGTTGAGGTGTGAAACATCAGCGCCGATAAAACCTGGCGCGGTGATGCCAACCTGCGCGTTCATATTCGCGCCATCAAGGTAAACCTGACCACCATACTGATGAATGATTTCACATACCTGACGGATCGTTTCTTCATATACGCCGTGGGTTGATGGGTAAGTCACCATGATGCAGGAAAGTTCGTCACCGGATTTTTCCGCTTTTTCACGCAGGTCCGCCAGATCAATGTTGCCCTCTTTATCGCAACTGACCACCACCACTGTCATACCTGCCATATGAGCAGAAGCTGGGTTGGTGCCATGCGCAGAACTGGGGATTAAACAGATATGACGATGCCCTTCTCCACGACTTTCGTGGTAACGGCGAATAGCAAGCAGGCCCGCATATTCACCCTGCGCACCGGAGTTTGGTTGCATACAAACGGCATCATAACCTGTCAGTTGCACCAGCCAGTGAGATAATTGGCTGATCATTTGCTGATAACCCTGCGCTTGCTCTGGCGGGCAGAATGGATGCAGTTCGTTAAATTCAGGCCAAGAGATCGGTAACATTTCTGCCGCAGCATTGAGTTTCATGGTGCAAGAACCCAACGGGATCATGGCCTGATTCAGTGCTAAATCCCGGCGCTCAAGACGATGCATATAGCGCATCATATCCGTTTCGCTGTGATAGAGATTGAAATTTGGATGCTGAAGGATTTCATCACTGCGCAACATGGATGCAGGAATGGAGTGACTTTCCGTCATCATCGCTTGATCCAATGCTTCAACATCTAGCTTGTCATCTGTGCCTGTCAGCACAGAGAACAATTTGACCAGATCATCACGGCTGGTAGCCTCGCTCAATGTGATACCCACCGCGCCGTAAATATCGGTACGCAAATTGATTTCAGCTTTGTCTGCCCGGGCCAATACCGCTGCTTTATCAGCGACTTCAACGGTCAGCGTATCAAACCAAGTTTTGTAACGCAGAGTGAACCCGGCTTTCTGTAACCCGGCCGCCAGAATGTCAGTCAGACGATGAATACGGCCCGCAATGCGTTTCAGCCCCTTCGAACCATGATATACCGCATACATCCCGGCGATATTTGCCAACAACACCTGAGCCGTACAGATGTTGGAATTGGCTTTCTCACGACGGATATGTTGCTCACGGGTCTGCATTGCCATGCGTAGCGCGGTATTACCTGCCGCGTCACGGGAAACACCGATAATACGTCCCGGCATGGAACGTTTGAATTCATCACGGCTGGCAAAAAATGCTGCGTGGGGACCGCCATAACCCATTGGCACCCCAAAACGCTGGGCAGAACCAAACACAATGTCAGCCCCTTGTTTACCCGGCGCGGTCAAAAGCACCAACGCCATCAAGTCAGCGGCAACACTGACAATGATTTTGCGCTGTTTCAGTTGTGCGATCAGATCAGCATAATCATGAACTTCACCGGTTGTACCAACCTGTTGTAACAGCACACCAAATACGCCTTCCAGCTCCAAGACTTTTTCTGCTTTATCCACAACCACATCAAAGCCGAAGGTTTCCGCGCGGGTACGAACAACGTCCAATGTTTGAGGATGGATATCATCAGCAACAAAGAAACGGTCAGCATTTTTTAGTTTGCTGGTACGTTTTGCCATCGCCATTGCTTCCGCCGCCGCGGTAGCCTCGTCCAGTAGAGAAGCAGAGGCAATATCCAAACCCGTCAAATCGATCGTCACTTGTTGGAAATTCAACAGTGATTCAAGGCGACCCTGAGAAACTTCTGGTTGATAAGGTGTATAAGCGGTATACCAGCCAGGATTTTCTAATAAATTACGCAAAATAACCGGCGGAAGTACAGCAGGCACATACCCCATGCCAATATAGGATTGGTAACGCTTATTTTGGCTGGCAATCGTTTTCAGTTCAGCTAGTGCTTGCTGTTCAGTCGCGCCACCGCCAACATCGGGTGGCTCTGGTAATGCGATATCACGGGGAACAATTTTCTGTGTTAACTCATCAAGGGAACTTGCTCCCACTGTCGCCAACATCTCTTTTTTCTGTTCGGCGGAAGAGCCAATATGACGGCGGATAAACTCGCCCTGATTCTCGAGTTGGCTTAATGTCTGGATCATTTGTGACTAATTCCTGAAGCTGGCCAGAAATGGCATACAAATAAAAACGCCCTGCTCACAATGTGAAACAGGGCGACGGTAAGCATATTATTCTTCTTCGTCCAGAAGTGCCTGATATCCTTCGGCATCCAGCAAACGCGAAAGTTCACTTTCATCAGAGGCTTTAATACGGAACAGCCAACCTTCGTTATAAGGCTCGCTGTTAACTAATTCGGGCGAGTCATTTAGCGCTTCATTAACGGCAATAATTTCACCACTCAGTGGCGCATAGATATCAGAAGCCGCTTTCACTGATTCAACCACCGCGCAATCATCGCCAAGATTGATTTCACCACCTACTTCCGGCAAATCAACAAAGACCATATCGCCTAGCAGCTCCTGTGCATGCTCGGTAATACCTACCGTGTATTCACCATTGCCTTCTGCACGAACCCACTCATGTGATTGGGCATATCTTAACTCTGCGGGTACATTACTCATTACCATCATCTCCTTCAATCCTAGAACCTACCCCGATTAGGCTATTTTGTGCTGCTGCGCCAATCATGCTTACCGGGATAAATTGCTATTTACTCATCAAGTTATTATTCGATAAAAATGACTATACGAGAGGCTTACCCGCCCGTACAAAGCTAGGTTTGACTACCTGAACCGGCATTTCACGATTGCGAATTTGGACAACCGCCTGTTCACCAATCCCCTGCGGCACTCGGGCAAGGGCAATACTGAATCCTAATGTTGGAGAGAACGTGCCACTGGTAATAACGCCAGAATGTAAGGCGCCCATCTCATCAGTAAAACTAACTATTAAGCCACCACGTAACACACCCTTTTCTCTCATCACCAAGCCAACTAACTGCTCGGCGCCCTCTTCACGCTGTTTTTCTAGCGCTTCACGGCCGATAAACTGGCGATCTTCGGGTTTCCAAGCGATTGTCCAGCCCATGTTAGCCGCAAGGGGAGAAATGGTTTCATCCATTTCCTGCCCATAGAGGTTCATACCGGCTTCAAGCCGCAGCGTATCACGCGCACCTAATCCCGCGGGCTTAACGCCGACACTCAGCAATTTTTGCCAGAAATCCACGGCCTGCTCTTTTGGCAACGCCACTTCATAACCCGCTTCACCGGTATAACCCGTTGTCGCGATAAACAGCTCCCCCGCCTGAACGCCAAAGAAAGGTTTCATTCCGGCAATAGTCTGTTTTTGTTCATCATTCAATAGAGACTCTACTTTTGCCTGAGCCTCAGGCCCCTGAACCGCAATTAATGCCAGATCATCACGAACCTGAACATCAACCGGGTAACTGGCTACATGTTCATTAATCCATGCCAGATCTTTCTCACGGGTCGCAGAATTGACCACCAATCGATAAAAATCATTGCTAAGGTAATAAACAATCAGATCATCAATTACACCGCCAGAAGCATTAAGCATCCCGGTGTATAGGGCTTTGCCCTTTTCTGTCAATTTAGCAATGTCATTTGCCAGCAAATAACGCAGGAAATCACGGCAACCAGTACCATGCAGATCCACAATCGTCATGTGGGAAACATCAAACATACCGGCATGAGTGCGGACAGTATGATGCTCATCCATTTGTGAACCATAATGCAAAGGCATCATCCAGCCATGAAAATCTACCATACGCGCACCACAAGCCAGATGCTGGTCATACAATGGAGTTTGTTTTGCCATTATTTCCCTCTTTTCATTTCCTGCATGAAAACATACCGCGTATTAACCGACAGATACTGTGAATCATGAACAAAAAGCGGCTAAAAAACGCGACGCAAACGATATCTTAAAATGAAAGTTATCACTGAAAACCAAAATGAACCATAAGTAAAAATAGGGTTCAATTCAGTGACCGTCAAAAAACGTGTTATGAGTATGCAGAATTTTCAACTATTAAAATGAGTCATAATACTCAAAATTAACAATTAACTTTAGAAAACACTCATTTTCTGTTACAATCTAACTGAAATATGAATAAAATCACCTATTCATATTTCAGCAAGACATGAGAAATAGTTATCGATAAGCAGAGGCTAAATTAGATTTTTTCAGCCGAATAGGATTTAGAAGAGAGCCAATCCGGTAAGTCATTCAACCCCATTGCCTGACGAAGTAATTTAGGTTTAATTCCCGGTAAATTATCTGCCAGAGATAACCCGATATCCCGCAAAAGTTTTTTCGCCGGATTATTGCCATCAAATAATTGACGAAAACCTTGCATGCCAGCCAGCATCACAGCAGCGCCATGTTTACGTCGACGCTCATAGCGACGCAAATAAAAGTGCTGACCAATATCTTTTCCCTGACCATGCAAACGACGCAATTCACCTATCAGTTCAGCAACATCCATAAAGCCCAAATTCACTCCCTGTCCTGCCAATGGATGAATGGTATGAGCGGCATCGCCCAACAGGGCCAGACGATGAGCCGCAAAATTACGGGCATAGCGACCGGTTAGTGGAATTGTCAGACGTTCACCCATCAATTCACATTGACCAAGGCGCAGATCAAAATCTACCGCCAATTGCTGGTTGAAACGCTGATGATCAAGCTGTTTGTACTGTTCGGCAACTTCACCCGGTAGTGACCAGACGATAGAACACAAATGAGGATCGGCAAGGGGCAAAAACGCCAAAATACCATTACCATAAAAGACCTGACGGGCAACCCGGCCGTGCGGCTCTTCGGTGCGAATAGTGGCTACCAATGCATGATGTTCATAATCCCAAAATGTGAGAGGGATATCAGCATGTTGACGCAACCATGAATGAGCGCCATCAGCACCAACCACTAAACGGGCAGTTAACATGCGACCATCGGATAAAGTCATAAAAGCTTCATTTTCACCCCAGGCAACCTGTTTCAAAGCCGCCGGTGCCAAAATGGTCACATCAGATAAGCTATCTGCTTTTTTCCATAATGTTTCACGAATAACTCGGTTTTCAATGATATGACCAAGATATTCCAACCCATATTCAGCCGCGCTGAACTGAATACGGCCAAAGCTATCCCGCTCCCAAACTTCTATTTCCTGATAAGGACTGGTGCGCATATCCAAGATCTGTTGCCACACACCAAGATGCTGTAATAAACGCTCACTGGCTGCATTAATCGCAGAAACCCGCAAAGCATACTCTTCTCCAGCAATAACGGGATGAGTAGGCGGATAGCTCTCCACTACAGCCACCCGCAAGCCACTGCCTTGTAAGCCACAGGCAAGCGCTAAACCAACCATACCGCCACCAGCGATAACCACGTCAAATGATTGCATAATATAACGTCCTCTTATTTTGTCTGCTTAATCTGCGGTTATCTTTGGGCGACCCAACCCAGAGTCTGACGGGCCAGTATATCCCGCATAGGAGAGCATTTTTCCATCACCATCAGGCCGAAGTTACGCCCGGCTTGTAATGGAAAATAACGATTGGCAAATATCCGTATCAATCCATCGGTAATATCGATGGTGTTTTCCCGATCTAAAACCCGTTGCTGTTGATAGTTAGCCAAAACCGGATAAGTACCAATATCCTGACCCGCAGCAAAAGCCGCAGAAACAATCTGAGCCAGTGTCATGACATCTCGCATACCAAGATTGAAACCCTGACCGGCAATCGGATGTAATGTTTGCGCGGCATTTCCCACCAATGCTAATCGGTGGCTAATTTGTTGATTTGCAGTGGATAGAACCAATGGATAGCGATGACGCTGACCAGTCTCCAATATTTTCCCCAGTCTCCAGCCAAATGCTCGCTGTAACTGCTTAAGAAATTGCTCATTATTCCAACTCGCTATCTCTTTTTTCCGCGCCAACTGATGGCACCAGACCAGCGAACTCCGCCCCCCAGACATTGGCAACAAAGCAAGTGGACCATGTTCTGTGAAACGTTCAAATGCACTGCCTCGCGGATGCTCCGAAGTCAGTACATTAGTAATTACAGCAACCTGTTCATAAGGGTGCCGTTGCCACTGAATATTACAGGCACGACCAATGGCAGAATGGCTGCCATCCGCCGCTACCAGCAATTCACCTTGCAGCCGTTCACCACTGTCCAGAGTGACAGCCACCGATGACAGGGTTCTTTCAACAGCCATAACCTTGGATGGACAATATAACGTGACACCAGGCGCATTTTTCAGTAATCCGAACAAACACTGCCCTGCATCATACAACTCGATAACATTGCCCAAAGCTGGAATGTTATATTCTTTTGCATAAAGGTTCACAAACCCTGCATGACCACGATCACTAACATGAACGTGAGTTATCGGTATCACATACTCTTCCAGAACAGACCAAACGCCAATCTGCTGTAAACGCTGACAAGTTCCATAAGCCAGCGCTATCGCTCTGGCATCAAAACCGGGATGTGTCTGCTCCGGCTCTGCTGCTTCAATCAGGGACACATGAATCTGCCCCTTACTCAGGGAAGATATCGCCAGCGCAAGCGTCGCGCCGGTCATGCCTCCACCAACGATAATCACGTTCATTCTTAACTTAACCCTGTTTTGCTTTCGCCATCAGAGCTTCAATCTCATCAGCTTCTTTAACAACACTGGCTGTCAGGTTTTCATTACCTGTTTCAGTGATCAAAATGTCATCTTCAATACGGATACCGATACCACGATATTCCATCGGCACATCGGCATCCGGTGCAATATAAAGCCCCGGTTCAACAGTCAATACCATTCCCGGTTGCAAAATACGGTCACGCTCTACACCATAGTCACCAACATCATGCACATCCAACCCTAGCCAATGGCTTAATCCATGCATAAAGAACTGACGATAGGCTTTAGTTTCGATTAGATGTTCAACTTCACCGTGCATAATGCCTAGTTTCACCAACTCTTCCACCATAATCTGCACGACATGTTCTGTGACTTTGTTGATGCTGGTGCCTGGCTTATACAACTCCAATGAGACATTGAGTGTTTTCAGGACGATATCGTAAATTTCACGCTGAGCGCGGGTAAACTTGCCATTAACAGGGAAAGTACGGGTGATATCTCCGGCATAACCCAGATATTCACAACCTGCGTCAATCAACACCAAGTCACCCTCTTTCATCCTACTCTCATTCTCGGTGTAGTGCAGAATACAGCTATTTTCACCGCTCCCGACAATCGTGTTGTAAGCAGGGTAACGAGCACCCTGATGAGTAAATTCGTGATGAATTTCGGCTTCCAGTTGATACTCAAACATACCTGGGCGGCAAACTCTCATCGCGCGCATATGGGCCTGCGCACTAATTTCACCTGCCCGGCGCATCATTTCAATTTCTGACTTAGATTTGAACAACCGCATTTCATGCACCCAAGGGCGCCAGTCAGTTATCGTTAAAGGCGCTGAAAGATTACGACGACCGCCTTTTCTTAATATATCCAACGCATGGAAGACAATTTCATCGGCGTAGGCAAATTCGCCCTGTGCGTGATAAACCACATCCAAACCATTCAGTAATTGATAAAGCTCCTCCTTGATCTCATCAAAAGGCAAAGCTCGGTCAACACCCAGTTTTTCCGGCGCCGCTTCTTGCCCAAGACGACGACCAAACCAAATTTCCGCAGTCAGGTCACGCGCTCGATTAAAAAGCACACTATGATTATGCGTATCATCACTCTTAATTAATATCAGCACCGCTTCCGGTTCATTAAACCCGGTCAAATAAAGGAAATCACTATGCTGACGATAGGGATGTTCATTATCTGAATTTCGTGGCGCAGGCGAGGCAGAAAAAATAATCGCTGCGCTGGCCGGAGCCATTTTTGCCAGTAAAGCCTGACGGCGGGATAAATATTCTTGTTTGATCATACCCTCTCCTGCGACTTATAATTATTTTGCGTTCAATAAACACCGATTAATGCAATGTTGGTTTATCATTTTTGGCGATTAAAACAGTTTTAGGTTCAGTAAAGGCGATATAGCAAAGCTGTGCAGCCACCCGCACATATTCAAGGACCTCTTCCAGTGCCTGGGCTAGCTCTTCTTGATCATCACTTTCTTCATAACCAAGCAGACCGATATTGCGCAAATCACCAATAATCTCACTGATCTCTTTTCTATCCGCGAATTTCGGTTGAGCAACACCTAATCCCAGCAAAAAATGGTTAACCCATCCCGCTAATGCATCTGCGCGTTCAAACACATTATCTTCTTCATCTGGCAGCAATAAATTGAATGCGAAATTATTGTCATCCAATGATTCAAATGTGATTTCACGTAATTCACGCAATTGTTGAGCTAATGGATGGGAAAAAGCCAGCCCATCATTCGCTAAATCATGAACTAAGACCTGCCAGCTACTGTCGCGGTTACCACCGCACAGCAGGCCGCTAATCAACCCATGCATCTCCGCTGCCGTCAGCGCCACTGACTGTTGATGCAATATTTCGTCAAAAGATTGATAATCTGGTAATGAATTCTGTATAGACATGTGTATTGGTCATCGTTGACGGTGTAAGTTCATGCTATGCTACCACCAAGGGGAGTCGCTATACCAGACAACAACCTAGCTAATCGTTAGTTGTCTGTCGGTATCGCGTTATAATGATTGGCGCCGGTTTCAATTCTATAATTCAGAATTAAAACCGGAGCGCAGCAATAAGTCAGGAAGGGGTCATGTCTGCACAACCGGTAGATATCCAGATTTTTGGGCGGTCACTACGTGTCAATTGTCCATCAGAGCAAAAAGAAGCATTACTGGCTGCGGCTGTGGAACTTGAACAACGTTTAGAAGATTTGAAAGAACGCACCAGAGTAACCAATACTGAACAACTGATTTTTATTGTGGCATTGAATATCTGTCACGAATTGGCACAAGAAAAAGTGAAAACCCGTGACTATGCCTATAATATGGAACAGAAAATAAAGATGCTTCAACAGACTATAGAACAAGCACTGGTGGAACAAGGTCGTATCACTGAGAGCACTATTTCACCAAATGAATGAATTCTATTGATAAATCATACATTAGTGAGTGAATCATTCGAGAATTAGTTGCTTTCTGTATTTAGTTTCATACAATAGGTGTCACAAAGTTGCTTACAAGCACTGAATAAATTTCTCTGAGATGTTCGTGAACGGGGAAAGTCCCCTGAGCCGATATTTCATACATTATAGAATGTGGTGCTCCGTAGTCTGGTGTGCATGCTCGGTTCGGCCGAGAAGCCTAAAAGCTGCGACGCTGCGTTCACCTTGAACCAAGGGTTCAAGGGTTACTACCTGTAACGGCATCTTGGAGAATCTCAACCCTAACCGCTGCTGCTATCCATCGCAGGTTCTATGCAATCAGAGTCCCTATTATCACTCAGACAAAGCATTAGAAAGAAAATACGCCAGCGACGCCGTCAACTCACTTCTGAACAACAATCGCTGTTTGCAAGACAAGCTGCTGAGCGAGCGCTCAACCACCCCAAAATTTGCCAAGCCAACAAAATCGCACTATTTCTTTCGTTTGATGGTGAGCTCGACACCCGTCCACTGATTAACCAACTCTGGCAGCAAAATAAACAGATCTATCTGCCCGTATTACATCCTTTCCGTCATCACCATCTGCTGTTTTTAAACTATCAACCCAATACCCCGCTTGTCAGAAATCGCTTCAATATAGAAGAGCCACCGCTAGATGTTAGGCAGGTTTTACCGTTATCAGAGCTGGATATCATGATGATCCCGCTGGTTGCTTTTGCCCGCACAGGGCAGCGGCTTGGCATGGGGGGCGGCTTTTACGATCGTACATTGAAGCAATGGCAACAAAAAAACTTCTATCCGATAGGTTTGGCACATAACTGCCAGTTAGTCGATACACTACCAACAGCCGAATGGGATATTCCATTACCAGAAATCATCACACCTGAAAAAATCTGGCATTGGCAGTAAAAAAATAGGCGCCTTATACAAAACGCCCATTTATGACATATCAAAATAATCAGTAAAGCAGACGAGAACGGATAGTACCCGGCAATGCTTTTAGTTTCTGAAATACCATTTCAGCTTGAGCCGGATTTTCAGTCACAATATCAATAACCACATAACCCATATCTCCACTGGTACGCAAATATTGAGCGGCAATATTGATATCCTGTTCAGCAAACACCTGGTTAATACTGTTCAATATACCCGGCCGATTTTCATGAATATGCAGAAACCGGTTAGTATCATCAGCATGAACAGGAAGAGACACCTCTGGGAAGTTTACTGCCGATAAGGTAGAACCATTGTCAGAGTATTTCGCTAACTTTCCTGCGACTTCGTAACCAATATTTTCCTGCGCTTCTTGGGTAGAACCTCCAATATGTGGCGTCAACAACACATTATCAAATTTACACAACGGTGACTCAAACGGATCATTATTGGTTGCCGGCTCAATGGGGAACACATCCACAGCCGCCCCTGACAGATGTTCACTTTCCAATGCATCGCATAATGCCGGGATATCCACCACCGTTCCACGTGAAGCATTAATCAAGATAGAACCCGGTTTCATCAGTGTAAGTTCGGTTGCACCAATCATATTTTTAGTTGATGGCGTTTCTGGTACATGCAAACTCACCACATCACTCATATTCAGTAATTCTGACAAATGACGTACCTGATGAGCATTACCTAATGGCAATTTGTTTTCAATATCGTAAAAGTAGACATCCATACCGATATTTTCAGCCAGAATACCAAGCTGAGTACCAATATGACCGTAACCGATAATACCCAGTTTTTTCCCACGCACTTCATAGCAGCCTTTAGCCTGCTTATCCCACACGCCTCGATGAGCTTTCGCATTCGCTAAAGGGATACGACGCAGCAGTAACAACAATTCGCCAAGGACCATTTCAGCAACAGAACGGGTATTAGAAAATGGCGCATTAAAGACAGGAATACCACGTTTCGCAGCCGCTTTCAGATTAACCTGATTGGTGCCAATACAGAAACAACCTACAGCAACCAATTTTTCGGCTGCCTGAAAAATGTCTTCGGTCAGTTGTGTGCGGGAACGGAGACCAACAAAATGAGCATCACGAATTGCCTCTTTTAACTCTTCGGAATCTAACGCTCCCTTATGATATTCGATATTGCTATAACCGGCTGCTCGCAGATTTTCTACCGTGCTCTGATGCACGCCTTCCAATAGCAAAAATTTAATCTTATCTTTTTCCAGAGATACCTTAACCATTTATCCTGCCTATTGTTACGCTTCGTTACATTTAAGATTCATTCTCTCAACATAACAAAAAAAACGAACACAGCAATATAAACGATTGCTATTCCCGTCACATAAGTCTTAACAAAGTAGTTATTATGCGGAATAAAATGATCTGAAAGAGCACAAAATTAGGATTTAGGTTAAATAACAATCATAGATATAAAATATATCACTAAATTCTTCTCCGATTTTAACAGTGAAAAATTTTTTAAGGGCGAAGAACTTCGCCCTCTATGAATAATATTATTGAGTGATGGTTTTCACTCCATCAAGTGTTCCCATCAATATAATATCCGCACCACGGTTAGCAAATAATCCTACAGTCACCACACCTGAGATACGATTAATTTTATTCTCTAACTCAACAGGATCGAGTATGGCTAGATTATGCACGTCAAGGATCATATTGCCGTTATCAGTCACCACATTCTGACGATATTCTGGTACTCCCCCCAACTTAACCAACTCACGAGCAACATAGGCGCGAGCCATTGGAATCACTTCGACCGGCAGAGGAAATTTACCTAATACATCAACTTTCTTAGAAGCATCAACAATACAAACGAATTTTTTCGCTATTGCAGCAATGATTTTTTCACGCGTTAATGCAGCGCCACCGCCTTTAATCATCTGCATATTGCCATTGATTTCATCCGCGCCATCAACATAGATATCAAGGGAATCCACTTCATTACAATCGAATACAGGAATGCCCAAACTTTTTAACTTCTCAGTAGAAGCCTCAGAGCTGGATACTGCCCCTTCAATCTGATCTTTAATGGAACCGAGGGCATCAATAAAATGTGAAGCCGTTGAACCAGTCCCCACGCCCACAATGGTTCCTGGTGTAACAAATTCGAGTGCTGCCCAACCCACTGCTTTTTTCAATTCGTCCTGAGTCATATCAATTCATTGCCTATATCAGTTACAAGGAAAGACCTCGACTAGTATAAACTTTGATAGCAACAAAGAAACCGCAATTCAATTAAAGTTGAATAGGATAAGTCACGGGAAATATAAGATTAAATGATGCCAAAACCCGCCATATAGCGGGCGACAAAAAGAGTGATGTTTATGCAGCTTCTTTGTTACGACGACGACCTTGCTTTTCTTGGCTTGGTGCCTGTGCATGTTCTTCCAAAGCCGGACCTACTTTCATGAGAAAATCCAAGGTCTCCCCAACTTTTTTATACGTTTGAATGGTATCGAACATCGGTTCTTTTTGTGTTCTCATTATCAACACCTCATAAAACAACTTCATATTACTGAACTGATTTCGTCATACAGGAAAAAAATTCCCGACAAAATCTCTCTGTTATGACCATCGCAACAAATCTGAATAAACAAAATAGCTATTTTACCTGGTTCTACCTGGATACCATAACGCATATATAAACGCAGAGATGTTAAAGAACTAGATGTCAAAGAACTGACTCCTTAGACCTACTCTCCAACTTTGCCGTTAATGTTTTAATATCACATGACATTACATATCCGCAGCGCTCCAGCTCAAAACCAAACGAACGATAGTAAGCTATTTTATCCTTAACAGGTTCATGAATCCTGATGTCTTCACCACCAGACATATTCATGAAAATCAATGTTGCATATAGAGTATACAAAAGCATCTTTCTATGCAACGGATGATTTTCCATATCTTTCACAAAATTTTCCAATACATGGATGTTAAAACTCTTATCACTCAAATCATATATGGACAAAGCGACTCCAGCGGGAGCAGATTCAATTTGAAAATTTTCCCTTGATATGACAAATTTTATACATAAGCTGAAACAGTCATGTCGATTACCGATCTCTGTAATATAATAGTCCCAGTTAAGCTCACCATATGCTCCCGTTAGCATGTTTGCATCGCTGTCAGAGACAGGACCGACCGCCAAATCTATTCCTCTCTGATCCATATATAACTGCAAAGTATTGTATGTTAATTGTGCAACATGTTTCAGTGACAGCATAATAAAGTAACCTTACTTACATTTTTATTATTATTAAATAGCCAAAAGTAACGTCTTTTAGACAATTTTATGAAAAATCCACACTTAAACGAAACATGCAAACAATCCTTAATTTAATCACCCTAATTCAATCAAAAGCTAATTATTAAGCTAACCAAAACAACTTCACACAGTTGTTGTTTCCCGAGCATATTATTTATTCAACCACGTTAACAAACGTAACCTTCAAAAATGGAACCCCCTTCCCATAAAGGCCACCAATCAACGAAATTTCTCCAAAATTGGATGTAACATCGGTAATCTTTGGCAGGTGAGGCTTTACAACACACCAGATAAATTGCCTCATCCATCAGAAAAATATGGCATAGTGCTATGCGGAAACATAAATAGTGCTATACGGAAACATAAATAGTGCTATACGGAAACATAAATAGTGCTATGCGGAAACATAAATGGAGAATCTTTCTGTAATGAAACGTCCTGATTACCGAACACTGCAAGCCTTGGATGCTGTTGTCCGTGAACGTGGTTTCGAACGCGCAGCCCAAAAACTCTGTATCACTCAATCCGCGGTTTCTCAACGTATCAAACAGTTGGAAAATCTGTTCGGCCAGCCTCTGCTAGTACGCACCGTTCCTCCGCGCCCCACCGAACAAGGACAAAAACTACTGGCGCTATTACATCAGGTAGAGTTGTTGGAAGAGCAGTGGTTAGGTGATGAACAGGGGACAGATACGCCATTGCTGCTTTCGTTGGCAGTCAATGCTGACAGCTTAGCAACCTGGCTGTTGCCGGCACTACATCCGGTACTTGCTGATTTGCCTATCCGACTCAATATTCAAGTTGAAGATGAAACTCGGACTCAGGAACAGTTAAGAAGAGGTGAAGTCGTTGGCGCGGTCAGTATTCAACCACAACCCTTACCCAGTTGTCTGGTCGATAAATTAGGAGCGCTGGATTATCTGTTTGTCGCCTCGCCAGAATTTGCTGCCCGCTATTTCCCAAATGGAGTTACCCGTTCAGCGTTACTAAAAGCCCCTGCGGTTGCATTCGACCATCTGGATGATATGCATCAGGCATTTTTACAACAGAACTTCGAGTTGTCGCCGGGTAGCGTTCCATGTCATATCGTCAACTCATCTGAAGCCTTTGTACAACTGGCAAAACAGGGTTCCACCTGTTGTATGATCCCTCATTTACAGATTGATCAGGAATTGAAAAATGGTGAACTGATCGACCTGACGCCGGGTTTATGTCAGCGCCGGATGCTCTATTGGCATCGTTTCGCACCGGAAAGCAGGACCATGAAAAAGGTGACTGACGCCCTATTGAAACTTGGGCGTCAGATGTTAAGACAAGATGACACGGATTAAGGTTTTAGTTCAAACACAACATCAACCTGATCGCTGAAATTGATGCTATCCTGCTGGTAAGTTTCACCCACTCCAGCAGCAGCACCTCCCGCCATCATCACATCAGAATTGCGATACTTCATATGGTCAATTATCTCTGGCGCTCGGTAATTGATACTGTATATCGAACCCACTTTGCTATTAAAGCCTTTCGCCAGTGCATCAGCTTGTTCAATCGCATTCTCAATGGCTTTCTGACGGGCTTCATCACGATATTTTTGCGGATTGTCCACCCCAAACTGAACAGATACGATTTCGTTCAAACCCGCTTTTAATGCTCCATCTAGCAGATCATTAAGTTGCTCTAACTTACGAACCTTCACTTCCACTGAACGGATCGCACGATAACCTTTCAGCACCGATTTGCCAGATACATTGTCATACTCATAATCAGGCTGAGTACGCAGATTCGCTGCATCAATATCTTTCTTTTCAATGCCGTTCTTTTTCAGAAAATCAAAATATTTAGCAACCAGCTCATCAACCTGCTTTTTAGCTCCAGAAGCATCTTTAGCAGAAATATTGACGTTAATCATCAATGTTGCTATATCCGGTTCAGCTTTCACTACCGCATTACCAGAAGTAATAACATGAGGGACTCCGGGTAAATCAGCAGCCTGTGCAGCAAGTGGAACCCCGGCACTTAACATGGCGGCCAACCCTAATGATTTCAATTTCACACAACCTCCGAAGAAAACCTGTTACAGAAAATGTTCATCCCACGGAAAAACCGAAATATACATGGGATGAATAAAACACTAACACAGAGAGTGCATGCAAAGAAGTGTCCAGCTCAATCAGAAATTAGTAATCCCTGCTTAGCAAGTTGCCATGCGATATACCACATAATGACACAGATAAACCCATTAATAATCCGTTGAGAAAGCGGCTTACTTAACACAGGGGAAAACCATGCGGCTAGCAATGACAGAGAAAAAAACCAACTAACAGAAGCGCTTGCGGCACCAAAAGTAAACCAGGGCCTGAGTTCTGAGGATAACTGGCCACCAATACTGCCCAGAACAACAATGGTGTCTAAATAAACATGCGGATTTAACCAAGTGACCGCAAAGATAATCGCAATGACCCGCCAACGGTTTTTTGCCGTACTACTCGCCTGCACCTGTTCAACATTGGCAAACAAAACCACACGTAAAGCGCCCCATCCATACCAGAATAAAAAAGCAACCCCCCCCCAGGTGACAAATTGCAAGAGTAAAGTTGACTGACTCAGTAATGCACTACCACCAAATACACCGACACCAATCAGAAAACCATCACTGATCGCGCACAAAGTTGCGCTCATCAAATGAAATTGTCTCCTGCTACCTTGCTGCATAACAAAGGCATTTTGTGGACCAAGAGGCAAAATCATTGCTGCGCTAAGAAAAAAACCCTGCACAAATGTCGATAACATAAAAAAACTCCTCAATAATTATTCACTTTGCTATTTCAATGTTCAGAATATTAAGAAGAATAGCTCATTAGAGGAAATAAATGCTTCTAATTGATCATAAGAAATTTTAATAACCAACCAAAAAGCAGGTTTTTATAGGAAAACTATTTGATTAACTCAAAGAAAATCAAGCTAATACACACTAAAAGCATTAATGAATCTATCAATGCTATGAAAATAAGAGGAAGAGGTTATTTTGAAAAAAATTACGGGTTTCATGCTGTTAGCAATCATTATTATTGCCGCTCTTACTGTCAGAAACTACTATTTGCTGCGAAATGATGTTGAAGAGACATTAAACCACTATGAAATAATTGAATATTATATTGGTACAGCAAATATTACAGATGTGGAGCTCAGTAATTATCAGCCTTTCTTATGTGAAAAAGGCTGTGAACGTTTCGTTCTTAAAATACGGGGTGAAAAAGGCGATGGGATAGTCACTGCTGATATTAATTTCCATACTTCAGATGTTTCGTCTGCTATCCTTTGCTTGTCTGATAACAAGAAAATAGCACTGACAGAAGATATCAGCGATGATTTTATTAAAAACAACCTTAACACCTTATGCCAGTAAAATAAGCCAGAATAATAGAGCGTCCGCGCTATCCACAGCGCGGCGCTGATTTACCGGTAAAGATTTACAGCCTATTCACGCCATCAGATGGTTATTATCCAATATCCTCTGATTAATCACCCATTTTACTCCGCGCCATAGCTTGGTTCTGATGCAAATAAACATCCATTTGTGGATAAGGAATACTGATATTGTGTTTATCCAATGTACGCTTAAAATTCTCCATCAAATCCCAATAGACCTC
Source organism: Photorhabdus aegyptia (assembly GCF_000612035.1). NCBI lineage: Bacteria > Pseudomonadati > Pseudomonadota > Gammaproteobacteria > Enterobacterales > Morganellaceae > Photorhabdus > Photorhabdus aegyptia. The sequence goes on from NZ_JFGV01000058.1 coordinate 26,203, forward strand.
CCAAGCATCGCCATTGGCAGTCCATACACGCACAACAAAATTCAGTGAAGAAGGCGCCATTTCATGCAAACGAATCGTCACGCCTTTGTCATGCTGAATACGGTTGTCTGCGGCAATAACTTCACCTAATACTTTTTTAACTTCATCAATATCCGCATTATACGCAACACCGACCATAATCTGAGTTCGGCGATTCGGTTCACGACTGGTATTAATAACATTATCAGCAATAATTTTCCCATTCGGGATTACGATGATCTTGTCATCCGCTGTACGCAATGTAGTAGAGAAAATCTGCACCTGAACAACTGTTCCCTCAACCGCGCCCAGAATAACATATTCGCCCGCACGAATTGGACGAAAAGCCACCAGCAATACCCCTGCGGCAAAGTTGGATAAAGAACCTTGTAAAGCCAAACCAACAGCTAAACCAGCAGCACCGATAACCGCAATGACAGAAGCCGTCTGAACGCCTAATTTGCCCAAAACTGCAATAATAGTGAACGCAATAATCGAATAACGAACAATAGCAGCCAGGAAATCTGATACCGTTACATCAATGCCGCGCAATGACATAACTCTTCTCACACCCTTACTAATGAGTTTCGCCGCCATCAATCCCAGAATAAGAATCAGAATAGCCGCAACAGTATTGACCAGATATTGAATGATTAAATCCTGATGATTAATGAGCCAGCTTGTAGCTTCATTAATGCCACCAGACAGATTGATATCTTCCATTAAAACCACCTTAATTCTTTAGCTATTCAACTATAATTGAGTAAAATGACTCAATGACTATCCTTCATAGCAACCATTAACAGTAAGAACAAAACCTATCGTGCCAGAGAATTCTTTTTGCCTATATACAGCTTCTTACCAATCGTTTTTTAAAATAAAGTCCCGATAATCAGTCAACATATCAAGAAAATCCTTGGTGCCACAAAAAGCCAGGCTCTCATTATCGTAATAGCTCATGCCCTCCTCTATCGAATCGGTTTCAAACTCAAGCTGATTAGCACGAACCATAACCTCTTCCTCATCCATTAGCAGCGTATATTCGTGACCCACAAGTTGCCATTGACGTTCACTACCCTTAATTTCAGCTAGCGCTGCGGCAACCTTATCGATCACCGTTAAATCACCGTTAACTTCTTCATTCAGCCACTGACCAATAGCTTCATGGCCCATTGAGAATCGGCTAGTCACCTTCCCAGTGACATCCAGCAAAAATTCGTAGTCCATCATTAACCTCCGGTGCGTTCTTTCCGTTCTAATATTTCCTAGCAATTCCGCCCCAGAATCAGCCCACAAACTGCAAGAAGTGTGAGACTAACGCCTCTATGCCGACACAACGATATGGTTTGCACCTGATAACCGAAATGTCCACCCCAAGCTATCCTTGAAGTTTGTGTCTGCTATGGCTTTCATCGGAGAAGAGTTCAGCCTTAGTGCAAATATAAACAAATACACTATAATTAATAATATCTCAGAGAAACAAAAACAGCAAAATCGAACACACGCCCACTAATCGATGAGGTATATTCAAGAGTCTTGCAATACAACCAGTTATTTTCTATCTTGTCTGGAAAAACAAAGATACTTTTCAGGAGCCATTATGATACGTCATATTCTTTTGTTAAAATTCGCACCCGAAATACAAGAGCAACAATTAACGACGATAAGAGATACCGCGATTTCGATGCCACATCAAATCAAAGGTATTTCTTCCGTTGTTGAGTGGGGAGGTAATGTAAGTAGTGAAAATAAGAATAAAGGTTTTACACATGCTATCACCATGATATTTGATGATCAAAAAGCTATTTCAAACTATTTGTCTCACCCTAAGCATGACAAATTAAAAGATCTGCTTATAGATTCTGCCGACGATATCATCGTCTTTGATTATGAAGTGTAACTTTCATTCTTTGGAAATAACTATCAGCTAACCAATATTCAACATGACGAATATTGCTGGCGCGCCTAAGAATAATTAGACGCGCCTAATCGATTTTAGGCTTCATCAGATAAATTATAATCTTCTTCAATATCCCCCATGTTAAAACTTTAAGACGTATGGGAGACAGATTTAATCTATAATCATTGAAATAGATGCTTAGTTCCTCAGTGGATTATAAATAATTTAGAAACATGAACGTACATAAAATGCCTTCATTTCCGAGTTTATAGGGCTGGTAAGTATCTTATTGGCATTTAGTTTATCTCCATTAAAGGAAGTGTGGGTCATATGGAGAAATATACAGATATAGAGAGACTATTTCATCTGCTTTTTGTCGAATCAACGTTCAATGAAATGATTGCAAAAACGAGGGTGACCATAGATTTTTATGCCCTTCAGCTTAATCATCTCATATACTATAGCCTTGTATTAAAAAAACTTATAATACGTCATAGCCCTTTTTGTTAGAATAAAATTGACTTTCAGCATTGAAGTGACCCAACGATATTCTGTATATATTATCTTATATAGTATTTACGTATTTTTTATAAGAATAAGGACTTCTTATGGCTAAAAACAATTCAGTAGATTCAAATGATAGCCTTGGTGATTCTCTTACTGTAACCTCTGAAAAAGGAGGAAAAGGAGACTATGGTTGGAGTAGTAGTCGTAATGGTAATAATGATAAAAGTAGTTCAAATAGTGGAGGATTATTAAAGCGAGATCCAAATTCAGCAATTACATTCCATGAGGTCTCTATTGATACAGGAGAAATCATTGAGTTTACGGCTATAGGGCTAACAATGATAGACCCATCATCAAATAAACCTGTGATTGATTTAACACTAGAATCAAAGCAAAATGCCAATTCAGAGAATAACAAACAGAGAGGAAAAAAGCAGAAAGAAAGAACAAAAGAATTTAATATTCCTGTAGTTAGACAACATCCATTTAGTCTATACGATAAAGGAATTAAATTCACTCCTAATAATAAAACCAGCTTTCAACATTATAATTATAAATATGATGTTGAGTTAGATGAAAATGGTAAAGTAAAAAATATAAAAGAAACATTAACTGATAATTATTTTAAAGGAACTGACAAACTAAGATTTTTCGCTCGAAAAGAAGAAGGAAGAAAAGAGTTTATAAAAAACAAGGTTGAATTGACATATTCGTTACGATTTGAAAATGTAAGAAACTATAAAATAGGATTAAAAGAGTATACCTATGAAGTTGAAATAAATAATTTAGGCATTATTACTGAATTAAAAAAAAGCTTTAAAAAAGCGAAACCACCTTATTTCACCCGAAAAAATCATCAGGATAACTGGTATAAAGAAAATAAACTAACTACTGAAGATGAAAGGGATAAAACGGTAAAGAAAATAGTAAATACAACGTTTAATAGCCATCCCAACAATAAGAAAAAAGTAGCCGAAAAAGAAAAAAGTATTTTATTAGATACAAGTGCAATAATTACTGATGCTTCAGCGAAAATCAGTAAACATCTCGGTGATAAGTACAACGATATTGCAAATGAGCTAAAGAATGATATTAAAAATTTCCAAGGGAAACGCATTCGTAGTTTTGATGAAGCGATGAAAACTATGAATAAGGTCATTTCTAACCCTAATGCGAAATTAAATAAAGCTGATCGGAATGCTGTTGCTAATGCAATCAGGTACATTGATGCTAAAACGTTGTCTGATAATCTCCAAAGACTGGGTAAATCTTTTGCCTTGTTAGATAAAGTTATTAAAGTAGAAAAAATAAGGGATAAAATAGTCGAAGGATTTGAAACGGGTAATTGGAAACCATTAATGCTGGAAATAGAAGCAATGGTTTTGAGTGGTTTTGCTTCGGGAATTTTACTCGGAATATTGACTAGTATCGCTATGATAATTACAGCTAAAATAGCAATACCCGCTACTATTCTTAAGGTTGTTTTTATTATAATTACAGCTATTTTAACCTCATATATAGATGATAAATTTGCAGATAAATTAAATAATTATCTAATCCCTTCAGTACATTAGTTATAAATTTATAAGAGTGTGATCAAATCACACTCTTATATCTAAGATAATGCAATGGAAAATAAAACCAAATGATTACTAGCATAATAAAAATGACATAATAGGTAAAAAAATACATAACATAGTAAATTAATAAAAGAAAGTAATTTTCTCCAAAAATATTCCAAAAAGTATTATCTATCAAATCATTTCTATAGAAATACCCAAAAAACACGAAAACCACAAAAACAACCCCATATAAAGAAATTAGCTTCAGTAACTCATATGTGGTTATCTTTGTTTTATTCATAACGAAATATTTCCCCCATAAAATAAACAAAATAATTGATAATAAAGGTGTACTTACTAAAGTATAACTAACAGCAATCTCACTAATCAATATATATTCTGATGAAATACTTCCTTTATCATGAAAAGATATCTCATTTAACTTTAAGATAATAAAAGACTCTTTATCAAAATAAAAAATAAGGAAAATTAGAAATATAGGAATCAGCCCAAATAAAAAAAACCCACCTGCTTTAGATAAGAATTTATTAATAAGTTTATGGTTAATATTATTATTTTCCATAGTAGCCAGCCCGGTACGAGTTGATGAACCCCTCAATTAATGCTTTTTTATTCTTAGCTGAAATCTGACTATTGTCAATTCTTTTCACATGTACTTTTGGTGAAATAAATGTTTCTGACATGTCGATTCTTTGAATGAAATCATCACTCTTAAAATAACTAATTTTTTGCTCAAACTTCTGCGAACTGATATTATTTTCTCGATCATTAACTCCTTCTCTATAAAATTGTTCAAAGAAAGGAATTAGAAGTTTAATAGAATTATTCACATGTGTTTTAAAGTTAGGATCAAAATCATCTCTAGAGAGATAAACATAATGCCTAGCCTCCAGCTCATATGGAGAGAGATTTACTGAACAAGCGGACAACAAAAGCAAGAAAAAAGAGAAAAAATATAAAGTGCGCATAAAAACATCCTCATCAATACTAATAGTCAACTAACGATGCAACTACAACTAACTAAAAACCGTATCAAGATACTCCGTAACCGCCTTCCTTAGGTTATGTTAAAAAGGATTAAAAACCATAAAATTTAAAGATAGCACCTGTGAGTAAAGTACCTACTGTGATTCTAGCTTATTATTTAATTACTTTACTTATCTTTAGGAACCTCATTATATTCAAAATAACGCGACAATGAAGAAAATTTGTCGAAAATCTCTTTAAAAATATTTATCTAATTAACATATCCATCATACCGAATAATAACTCTATGAAAATTTTCAACATTAATATTATTATTTAACATAGAGTTGTTACTTAAAGTCTGTAATATTGGCCTAGAGCTATCAATTAAACACCATATTCCAGCATTAACCCAGCACCGTCTGGGCTGTGCTAAACAAAATTATTTTCGTGCAGAGGCGAATACCAATCTGGTTGACTATCAGACTACCCTGAATTGACACAACAATGGAGTAATCTACGCCGATGGTATGCTTTTTGTGACGTCATCCAGATTGGAAAGTATAAAAAAGCGAAGATCACTCATGCAAATTATTCCCATTAACGATAAAATCATTGATGCTATTCTAATATCCTCCGCATCAATAACATCAGGATCGGATCTTACTTTTTATGGAACTTTTCATCACCAAAACGATTTGATCATCATATTTCATAAAAATTGATTCTGACGATGACTGTTTTTATCTATACCAATGACATACCTAACCTACTCGCTGACATCAATAAAAGATATGAATTAATGGAAGTTATTTTCTGGTCTTTGCAGCTATTTTGGGTGGCACTTCTAAATAAGATTCCAAAATAGCGCTACATCTTATACTACTCATAATTCTATGTATAACAATGGGTTGAAGAAGGTCATGCGTAGCAGAATTATGAAATAATGAAATGGACACCTCCCCAAATCGGCTTCAGTGAGCCATGCTGAATACATCAGCAAAATATTACCTGATTATCACTTAAATTCAGCTCCCATAGGCGTATACTTAAAATAAGTCTGTGTGGAGGTAAATGAAAATGGCTAAAAATCAGATTCAAT